>DATKZS010000195.1:0-12825 GCA_035527835.1 bacterium | reverse complement strand
ACGAGAAGTAATAACCCTTGATGGGGTCGGTGGCTACCTGGAGCTGGGCGTTGGTGGCGGTGTTCACCAGGATGACGTACACGGTGCCGGCGGCGCTGGTCACCGGCTCTCCTTTGCACATGGTGATGGCGGCAATTGCGGTCCCGCCGTTTAATGAGCCGACGGCCACGCTGGCCTGATAGGCCCCGTTGGAGAGCGTGTCGCCGCGGACAACAGTGAAGGTGAGGGTGGAGCCTTGAAGCAGGTGGGAGAGCCAGGGCGCCGCGTCCTGGTATGACGGGTCCACGGCCACCCCCTCGAGCGGCTTGAAGCCGCGGTTGGCGATGAGGGTGTAGAGCTGGGCGGCGCTGAATCCGAAGGAGAGCTGGTCCGGTTCCAGCTCGAGATGCGGGGCGAGGGCCTGGGTGTCCCCGGCCAGGGCGATGGCGGCGTCCACGGCCTTTTTGCCGTTAATCAGGCCATACCCCAGATAGGGCTCGCGCGAGCCCTTGGCATAGTTGGTGATTGACCCTACGCTGTCGCTGCTGATGGTTCCCTGGATCAGGGCGTCGAGGATGAGGGGATTGAACTTGGCGTCTTGGGGCGCGTTCTTTTCGAACACGGATTTCATGAGGGCGGCGACGCCGGCGACGTGGGGCGAGGCCATCGAGGTGCCCGAGGAAAAGCCATAGCCCAGGACGATATGCCCGGAGCTGTCGTCGGCCAGGGTTGAGAGGATGCCGTCGGGGCAGGGGCTGCCATCGGGGCAGGTCTGGCCATTGAGGAAGGCGTCCAGGTTTCCGCCGGGCGCGGCGATGTCCACGTAGCTTCCGTAGTTGGAATAGTAGGCGCGGTCGCCGGCGTAATCCACGGCGCTGACTCCGATGACTCCGTTCAGCGCGGCGGGATAAAAGCTGGCGCTGGTGTTGTTGTTCCCGGCGGCGGCGACGACGATGACTCCGGCGGCGCGGGCGGCGGAGATGGCGTTCTGCATGTCAATGTTGTTCGAGGTCCCGCCCAGGCTCAGGTTGATGATGTGGGCGGGGGTGACGGTGTCGCCGATCATGGGCAGCGCTCCGGTGACGTTGGGCAGCCCGGCGGCGAAGTAAATGCCCTGGGCCACGTCGTAGAGGGTGCCGCCGCCATGGCCGAGCACGCGCACGGGCATGATCCTGGTTTTCCATCCCACGCCGGCGACTCCGTCGCCGTTGTTGGTCGCGGCGGAGGCGATTCCGGCGACGTGGGTGCCGTGGAAGGAGCTGAAGACGGTGTTGCCGTACTTGAGGTTGCGGTCTCCGACGTCATAGGGGTCGGGGTCGCGGCCGTTGCCGTCCAGGGCCATGCTGGGGTCCAAGATCATGTCGTATCCGACCACGGTGGCCCCGTCCTTCAAGATGTTGGCGGCCAGGTCCGGGTGGTCATAGAGCACGCCGGTGTCCACCACCGCGATGATGATGGAGGTATTGCCGTTTTCCACGTCCCAGGCCTCGGGCATGGAAATATGGTCCAGGTTCCATTGCAGGTAGTAGTATTCATCGTCGGGGACGACGGCCGCCTGGACCATGAAATTAGGCTCGGCCCAGGCCACCCGCGGGTCATGGCCCAGCTCCCGGATCTTTTGCAGGGTCGCCCGCTTGGCCGCGAGCCGGGCGGCGCCGTCCGGCGCCTCGTCATCCGCCCCCTGGACCTGGGCCGCGTCCGCGAACTTGACGAGCGCCAGGCCGCGGGGATCGAAGCTGTGCACCCAGGCGCCCCGCGCGGCGGCGAAGTCGTCGGCCTGCGCGCGGGCCGCGGCGAGCCGCGCTCCACTCAGGGCCGCCGCGCTCTCCTGGCCCGAGGCGGCGGGGATGAGGGCGTTTTGCCCGGACGCCTTGAACTTGACGATGGCCTCGCCGGGCACGAATTCTTCATCCGGCGACCATGATTGGAGGCCGGTGGGTGTCCCCAGCGGCGACAGGCCCACGACCAGGTTGTAGATGGAGCCGCCGGAAGCGGCCTGGACCAGAATGAAATAGTCGCCATCGGCAGGAGCCGTCACCGTCTCCACCTGGGCGAGCACGCTGGTGGAAGAGTCCACGGTGCCGCCCTGGTACAGGTATAGGTCCAGGTCCGCGCCGGCGTCGGCGATCTTCAAATAGATTTTTTCCCCGGCGGAGAGCGCCACGGAGAAGTAGTCCTCGGCGTCGGATGCGCTGTCCACGTAGCCGGCGACGTCCACCAGGTTCGCGATCGCCTGGGCGGTGGCCGTGGTCCCGTTGTCAACCTGAGGGTTGTTGGGGTCAGGGGTGTCGGAATCAAACTCCAGGCGCTCGGGCAGGGTGACGCTTCCGTTCACGCCTCCTAACGTCACTACTCCTCCATCACCGCTGTCACCACCGCCTCCGCCGCCGGAGGAGCAGCCCAGGGCGCACGCGCCGGCCAGGAGCATGGCCGCCAACAATTCAAGGACGATCTTTAAGGAGTTTCCGCCGCGGACCCTCATCATTTCCATCATGGATACTCTTCCTGTGTCGCCGCCCGCCGTGTCTCCGGCCGCGGGCCCCGTCAAGATAGAGGATAAGTACATGCCGATATTTTAGCAACTTAATGGCGCCGTTCCCAAATTCAGGGTGGTTTTTCGCCTGGGGAGATTCATGGCGCGGGAAATGGTCAAGACGGGGCAAAGCGCGGCAACGCCCTTTTCCCTTCCTTGATTCCCGGTTAAGCGCTTTGGATTGCGCAAGCTTGATTGCGCTTTTCTTAGCCCCGGCTTGACGGGGCGTAATTGCGCGCTGGTCCATCTCCTTCACCTTTCAGGTTCACCCATACTCCGCCGGGATCAAGCTCCCGGCTCGTCCAAGCGGTGTCAAGCCACCGCAGTCCAAAGGCGTGGGCCGCGCTTAACCGGGAATCAAGGTTTTTCCTTGAAAGGCCCAGAAAGGGGTGGTAGGGTGAAGATGATTGCGGCGGCCGGCCCAGCGTAGCGGATGGCCGCGGCCCGCCGGAGCCGTCAAAGTAACTCAATTCCAGGAGGGGAAGGCTTGCCATGATCTGGCCTCAGCTCACGTATCAGTACATTGCCGGCGGCGCGTTTTTCTTCATCACGCTCTACCTGTGCTTCCGTCCGGGCGCGGACGAGCTGGATAACCCCTCGGACCGCCGGGCCCTGATCTATCTGCTGGCCGGGTTCGCGGGGTATTTGGCTCTCCACCTGGGCTGGATCCTGCTGGCCCGGTAGCCTTCATTCGCGGGGATAAAGGAAATGAACGTAGCTTACGGCAAGCCGGTGGATTTAGCGATCATCATCGCGTATTTCATTTTCATTCTGGGGTTCGGCAGCATCTTCGGGAGGTACACGCGTACCACCAAGGAGTTCTTTTTCTCGGGCCAGCGCTTCGCGTGGTGGCTGATCGCGCTGTCGTGCGTCTCGATGGTGGTGGGCAGTTACTCGTTCATCAAGTACTCGGCGGTAGGGTTCTCGTACGGGCTGTCCTCCACCATGACCTATCTGAACGACTGGTTCCTGGCGCCGCTGTTCATGCTGGCCTGGCTGCCCATCATCTATTACTCGCGCGTCAGCTCGATCCCCGAATACTTCGAGAAGCGCTTCGACCGCCCCACCCGCATCATGGCCGTCATCTTCATCATGGTTTACATGATCGGCTACATCGGGATCAACCTCTTCACCATGGGCATGGCGCTCTCGCCCATCATCCCGACCTTCGGCGTGTTCCAGTGGGCCGTCGTCATCGCCGTGGTGACCTCCATCTACTGCGCCTTCGGCGGACAGACCGCCGTGATCATGACCGACCTGGTCCAGGCCGTGCTCCTGCTCACCGCGGGCTTCGTCCTCTTCTTCCTGGGGCTCCATTACCTCGGCCAGCACAACCCGGAGAGCATGAACGGCCTTTCCGCCTTCTGGCACGGCCTGCCCGAGTCGCACCGCCTGCCCTTCTCCGGCTTTGCCAAGCCCGACAAGTTCCCCATGTCCGGCATCTTCTGGCAGGACTTCTTCGGTTCCTCCATGTTCTTCTACTTCGCCAACCAGGGCCTGATCATGCGCTTCCTCGCCACCAAGAGCGTAAACGAGGGACGACGGGCCATCACCTTCGTCATCCTCCTGCTCATGCCCCTGGCCGCGGTCGCGGTGGCCAGCGCCGGATGGATCGGAAAGGCCATGCAGCACTACGGCTTCATCCCCGAAACCGCCGACGCCAACACCATCTTCGTCGTGGTCACCGAGATGGTCGCCAAGCCCGGAATGTTCGGCTTCATCCTGGCCGCCTTGATCGCCGCCCTCATGAGCACCATTGACGCCCTCATCAACGCCGTCGCCGCCATCGGAGTGAACGACGTGTACCGGCCCTTCATCGCGCCCGGCAAGTCCGACCGCCACTACCTCGCCGTGGCCCGCGTCTCCTCGCTGGTCTTCACCTTCTTCGGCCTCGCCCTGGTCCCCGTGTACATGGGCTTCAAGTCCATCTACCAGGCCCACGCCGCCTTCACCGCCGCCATCAGCCCGCCCATCATCGTCGCCGTCATCCTGGGCATCCTCTGGAAGCGCTTCTCCGCCCGCGCCGCCTTCATCACCATGTTGCTGGGCGGAATCCTCATGGCCCTGTCCGTGAAATTCCCCGCCCTCATCACCCCGCTGGCCACCATCCACGGCATGGACCCCGGCGCCGGCTTCGACTTCATGCGCGCGCTCTACGGTGTGTGCCTGTGCTCCGTGATCGCGGTCGTGACGACGCTGATCTGGCCCAACCGCGACGTGGACCGGATCGAGGGACTGTGGGTCGGCACCCTCCAGACCGCCAAGCGACTGTTCAAGGGCCGCCAGCCCAACGACCGGGTCTTCGGCGAAAAGGTCCGCCTCACCCTCGAGGCCGGGGCCGAGGAGGAGATTGACGAGGAGGGCATGCAGGTCACCGTGATCGTGCGGTTGGCCAAAGAGGACGCGGACCGGATGAAGGCCAACGACGGCGACCTGGTTTACGTCTGCGACAAACGCTGGTGGCTCGGCGGCCTCCGCTCCCTCCATGCCACCCTCGCCGTCGGCGGCGTCAAGCCCGGAACCATCTCCATCCCCGAAAACCACATCAAAGCCGCGCCCCTGAACACCGGGGAAGAGGTCGTGGTGGAGAAGATAATCTAATGCCATTCCGGCGTTGAAAATATCAGATCGGCATGATATTTTTAAAGTGAGGCACGGCATGACCAGAAGAGAATTATTGCTTCATGAAATCGAGGGCGTTCCCGACCCTGTTCTGGAAGAGGTTCTGGACTTCATTCATCATCTCAAAGCCAGGGCCGGGAAAGACGGTCTTGATACGGCCATCGCCAGCGAGTCGTCTTTAGCCAAAGACTGGCTCCGCCCCGAGGAAGACGAGGCGTGGCGAAATTTGTGAAGGGGGACGTGGTGGTCGTGCCCTTCCCCTTTTCCGACCTGACCGCCGCCAAGCGCCGGCCCGCCTTAGTGATCTCCGCCCTCGCCGGAGATGATATCATCCTCTGCCAGATCACCAGCCAGGCGATCAAGGACCAATATGCCATCCCCCTTCAGGACCGGGATTTTGATGAAGGAAGCCTCGCGCAGCCGAGCAACGCAAGACCCAACCGTCTCTTCACGGCGGACAGCCGGATCGTTTTGTATCGAATCGGCAAACTGCAAAGCAAAAAGATCAGCGAGATTATTGACAAGGCCGTGGAAATTATGCGTGGACCTCAGTAGAGCGTTGGCCGACTTTTATGACGACAAACGACCCAACTTATTCCGTCTCATTCCTCCCTTGGACCTCGGTGGGACCGATGAGCATTGGACCGGTCAGCTTCTTGCCGTTTAATCACGATGACGCCCGTGAAAAAATCAATGATGAAAAAATCTGCCAATTTTTGAAAAAGTATTTCCAATCTTATGTTGATATTTGTCTTGAAGAAGTGAATACCGTCACTTTGGTTTTCAATGGAGAATTGGATTTTATTCCGTCCGACCAAAACAGATCGGTGATTAGAAAGTCTGTTGACGCCCTCATCTTCAACGCTATTGCGGGGACAATGGTTAATGCTATATCCAATAGAAGTATGGGGCCGCCGTCTTCAGAAGCGTATCAGTTATATTTCAAGAATTTCCGGCCCGATGACGAATATCTTGGGTATCGAGCGGGTAGCACTACTCACGGAGGTTTGAGAATAGGAGAAGTCAAGTTCACCAAGCCCCTTAGCACGGGCGGATTTTTTCTTACAGAAGATAGAGCACTCCTGGATGGCTTGGCCAGCCTTCTGGGGGTGCCAAAAAACATGGAATTTATGGAGCGGATCTTCCGTTGTTTGGAATGGTTCCGATATGCCCATGCAGACAATGATGAGGTATCGCCGTTATCCAAAATCGTTATGATGGCAACGGCGTTCGAGATCGCTCTTGACGTTCCAGAGAAAGAGAGAAACAAACAAAAGTTTATAGCAGAATATATCGAGCGTTTAATATATTGTTGCGATTTGAGCAAGTCGGAGAGGTGTCTTGGCAAAACCAATGTTGTCCACACAAATGTCGGATGGTGGGCCAGGGATTTTTACACGCTACGCAACGGGATCGTACATGGAGACAAAGTGGAGGAAATAAACATCCAATACGATGAAACAAACATTAATTGGATGGATCACCTGATCATGGCGGATCTCATGCTGTATTATTGCATTAAGAAATTACTGCTGTATAACACAGCCTGGGGCGAGTCTCGTAGGGCGAGGCTTAGGGAGACACAACGAACTCAATTTCCAGATTGGGAAGGCTACGTAAAAGTTATGGAAGATGTCCCTAATGGACCTAATCGCACATTTAGGGATTTAGGTTGGTTAGCCAGACCTGAAATTCGAAATACTCCAGGGCCTGATGTAAATCAAAAAATTCGTGATATTCTCGATTCCCTCAAAAAATAATGAGCCGCAGCCCATATGGAAAAATAAGTTGAATCATCCGTACAGGTTTCTTTTCATTTTTTCAGATAGCACGTGAAGTGGTTGTCCTTGTCGAGGTCAATGTCCTAGTCCTCCCACGCATTCCCTCTCGCGGCCGAGCCGAAAATTTGGTTTCAGCGCCGGGATTTAAGGCCGGTCTCGATTTTTTCAAGATAGGAATCAATCTCCAGATACTGGTCGGGCCGGACCAGGAGCAGGGTCTGGAAATGTTGGCGGGCCGCTTCCAGCCGGCCCAGCTCATACTCATGGACGGCGAGGACATGAAGGGCGTGTTCCCACAGCGGCTTGCATTCCACCGCGCGGTTGAACTCCTCCATTGCCTGCTCGCGCCGTCCGCGCTCCCACAGGTACAGGCCCAGATCGTAATGGCCGTAGCCGCCGTCCGGGTCCGCGGCCACGGACCTGGCCTGCCAGGCCAGGGCCGAATCCAGGTCCCCCCGCCCGCGCTCCAGGGCCGCGATTTCCGTCATGGCCATGGCGCATCGCGGGTCGGCCTCCAGCGCCTTCCGATAATAGGACATCGCCGCTTGATTGTCCCCGGCCTGGGAATAGGCCAGGCCCAGAAAGGAGTATTCCTCGGCCCGGGAGTATTTCGGGGCCACGGGCAAAAAGGCCAGCCCGATGCCGGCCAGAAACAGCGCGGGCGCGGCCAGGTTCCGGCGGCGGCCAGCTCCGGCTTTTTTAGCCGCCAGCGAGGCCAGGGAAGAATACAGATTAACGGCCCCGGCCCCGCCGCAGATGATCAGGCCGGCGGCCAGGGGCAGGCGGTATCGGCTCGCGACCACGGTCGAGATCATGGCCGCGGCATAAGAGCCCAGGTACAGGGCCAGGAGCCGGCGGCGGCGGTCCTGGATCGCGGGGGAGGCAAGGGCGGCGAGGGCCAGGCCGAGGACCAGGGCAAAGCCGGGCAGCGGGAGCCGGAGCGCGGAGAAGAGGGAGCGGTGGAACTCCGGATCAATCGTGGCCCTGATCTCGCGGCGGTTGAGAATGAGCGCGCTTTTTCGCGCCCAGAGCTTAAAAAAATCCCCGGGGTCTTGCACGATGAATTGTTTCACTTTTGCCAGATAAAACCGGTCCTGGCCGTTAAGGGTGATGACCCCGGCCTCTTTCACCGGCAGGGCCTCGATCCGGTCCCAGCCCCCGCCCAGGCGCGCGTACATGGTCCCGTCGGCGGCGGGGTTGTTGCCGAGGTATAGATTGAAGCCGGCGTGGCTGCGCAGGAAGTACCATTCCCCGGTCCGCGTCTGGCCCATGGCGACGATGGGGAGGATGAGCAGGAGGAATCCGGCCGCGAGCGCCGTGGCGGCAAAGGCGCTGGTCCGGCTCCGCTTCTTGATGGCGTTGGCGGCCAGCCAGGCGGCGAGGGCGATGGTCCAGATCACGGCGGTCGGGTACACCACGGTCATGGCGCCCAGGCCGAGTCCGGTGCTGATCCATCCGGGGATGGAATCGTGGTCCAGGGACCAGATGGCGGCCGCGAGGGTGAAAAGGTTCATCACCACGAACAGGGTGGCCAGAAGGAGCCTTTGCTCGAACACGATCAGAGGCCAGTACAGGGCCATGAGCAGGGCGGAGACGAGGGCGGCGGCCGGGCCGAACAGCCGGCGGCTGATGTTATGGGCGAGCAGGACCGAGCCGAGCCCCATGATTACCTGAAGGATGCGGGGCACGAGCAGGTTTCGGCCGAACACGGCATAAACCGCCCCCAAAAACCACGGATACCCCGGAGCGCTGATCGGCATGCTCTGCTTGAATAATGAGCCCGCGGCGGCCTCCCTGGCCCATTGATCATTATAAACCTCGTCAAGGCGCAAGGAGGTAAAGAGGGGATGGTGGTAGTGCTGCCAGGTGACGATGACCCGCAAGGCCCCGGCCAGGAGCAAGATCACCGCCAAGATGACGATCTCTAGATTTTTAGCTCCCGCCTTATTAATGCCGCCACTCCTCGCTGTCGGATGATTCCACTTGCCCGGGCAAAACCGTAACGTCAAGCCCGCGCCCCCGACGGCGCCGGAAAGAGGGATCGGTACGCGCTCTCCATGGCCTCCACCGCGGTGAAGCGGGGATTGTAGCCCAGGATGCGCCGCGCCTTGACGATGGAGTATTCGCCGCCGACCAGCGCGAAGCGGACCAGCT
Organism: bacterium; assembly: GCA_035527835.1. Taxonomy (GTDB): domain Bacteria; phylum RBG-13-61-14; class RBG-13-61-14; order RBG-13-61-14; family DATKZS01; genus DATKZS01. The sequence continues at coordinate 3,756 of DATKZS010000195.1, read as the reverse complement.
CGGCGGGGGTGGGCGAGTATCTCTCGAAGCGCTCCATCAGCTCCACCATTTTTTCGGTGAGAGCGACCGGCACCGGTATGAGGCGCGAGCGGGAGCCGGCCTTGTGAATGAGCTCGCGCAGCGCGGCGGTGCAGGGCGGCGCGTCGGGCGCGGCGATGTTGAAGGCCTGGCCGTCGGCCTCCGGGACCGTGGCGCAGAGGCACAAGCCCTGGGCCGCGTCGGCGGAGGCCACCGAGGCCCACGGCGCGTCCGGCGCCGCAACCACCGGGACCGGCCAGCCCCGCCGGATCAGCTTGAAGAGCGTCATCATGGAAGGCTCGTGGTAAAAGCCGGGCCCGAAGATCATGGGCATGCGCGGGAACACGGCTTCGAGGCCATGGGTGGCGCGGAGCTCGAGCAGCCGCTGCTCGCATTCCCACTTATTGCGCGAATATACGCCGGTGAAGCGCTTTTCGCTCTGCTCCGTGACCGGGAACTCGCGGGGGAGTTGCAGCCCGTAGATTTCGATGGTGGAGGCGAAAACGATGCGGCGGGCGCGGGCCTTGATGGCGGCGCGGGCCACGTTCAAGGTGCCGCCGACGTTGATCTCCCAGAAGCCGCGGGCGCTCAGGTCGGCCTGGGGCATGGAGGCGGCCAGGTGGTGGACGACCTCGATGCCTCGCATGGCGCCTTCCACCGCCGCCGGATCGAGCACGCTGCCTTTAGCGAACTCGACCTCGCGGCCGAGCGGTTCCGGCGGCGGCTTGAGGTCGAGCACCCGCACCTTGACGCCGTGGTCCAGGAGCTCCCGGATCACCGTCCGGCCCAGGACCCCGCTCCCGCCCGTGACCAAATTCATGGCCGTTGCCCCCAGGATTTTTTCCCGGCGCGGATGCGGCGCGGCTGGCTCCGCCCCGTTCCGGGGAGCACCCCTGTCGCGATTAATGAGACTTTCCGAAAATGCACGTCGCGCATGGGATCCTTTCCCCTCCATTGTGCGCGGTTTGGTCCTCGATGACAACCGGCGGCCGGGGGAAATTCTCTTGCGCATCCGGAATTCATTTTTTGGCGCTTTGTGCTTTACAGACGCTCTCGGATTGTGTACTATCAAATCAAGGTCGCCACTGCCCGCGGCAAACGGCACGGGGTGAGGTTATTGTCGCGAGTTTCAACTCTCCGATCAGGTCTGAAAAAGGAGGCCGCAATCATGACTCTCAAAGCGAGGTATTTTGGTTCCGTAGTCCTTATTGCAGCGGCGCTGGCGTTCATTCCCCTGCTCGGCCGCGCGCAGGACACGGACGGGGACGGGATGCCGAACAGCTTCGAGGTGCTTCACTGGTGTCTCAATCCGTCGGTGCCGGACGATAACGTGGACTACGATTCCGACGGCCTGACCAGCCTGCAGGAGTATCAGTACTTCCAGGTCAACCCCTACGAGGGCTCGCTTGACCCCTGCGATCCGGACACGGACGGCGACGGGGTGGATGACGGGACCGAGTATGCGGCGGGCTCGGACCCGGCATGGGACCTGATCACGCCCGGGCTGGCCCGCGTGGGCGGGTCGGACCAGCGGATCACCTATACCGATACTTATCCCGAGCTGCCGTCCGTGACCTGGGACGGGAGCGAATTCGGCCTCTCCTGGGACGACGGGGATTGGTCGCCCTACTATCAGCCATCTTGGACGGCCCTGACCGGCGACGGCGACACCGTGGGCCCTAACCACCGGGTCGGCACGTCGTCGGCTGACTCCTGGTTCACGGACATCGCGGGGACCGGGTCGGAATTCGTAATCGTCTGGCAGGAGGACCTGGTCGCGGGCACCGAGGTCTATTTCAACCGGACCGATTTGGCCGGGGACACGCTGGGAGTTGACCTCGCGGCCTCCGCCAGCGGGTCCGGGGCATACCGGCCGAAGATCGCGTGGTCCGGGAGCGAGTTCGGAGTGGCGTGGCACGACTACCGGGACGGCAATACCGAGATCTATTTCCGCCGGATCGCGGCCAACGGGAGCTTGATCGGCGGCGACGTGCGCGTGACCAACGACAACCGCAGCTCCACGGACCCGGCGATGGTCTGGACCGGGAGCGAATACAGCCTGGCCTGGATTGATTTCCGCGACCTCAATTACGAGGTCTATTTCACGCGGGTGGCGCCGGACGGGACCCCCTTGGGAGTGGATACCCGCGTTACCTATGGCTCCCAGTACGAATCCCTGGTGGACCTTGCATGGACGGGCAGCGAGTACGGCCTGGCCGCCTTGTATGGAGGGGAGCCCGGCGATGTCGAGTTCGTGCGGCTGGCGGCGGACGGCAGCACCATAGGCTCGTTCCAGGATTTGACGAGTCTGGGCGCCGCGTATTATCCTTCCCTCGCCTGGAACGGCTCCGAGTTCGGGGTGGTCTGGGAGGACTATCGGGACGTTTATATCGAGGTCTATCTACAGCGGATCGCCGCCGACGGCAGCCTCATCGGGATTGAATTGCCGGTCTCCCCGACAACGGACAATGGAGACGCCTTCACCGCGACCATCACCGCCTCCTCCCTCGGCGAATATGGGATCGGCTTCATGGACACCAGAAACGGCGCCGGCGACAGCTATGACATCTATTTTGCGCTCGTCGGTTACGACTCCGACGGCGATGGCCTAAGCGACGTTCGCGAGCCGATTTACGCCACTTCCGCGAACGACTACGACAGTGACGACGACGGATTGCCCGACGGCTTCGAGGTCTATTACTACGGCACCAACCCCGCGCTGGCCGACTCCGACGGCGACGGGATTGACGATCCGGACGAGCTCTTCACTTATGGGACCGACCCCATGCTGGCCGACACTGACGGAGACGGGCTTACTGATTATCAAGAGATTATCGTTTATGGGACCGACCCCCTCCTGACCGATACCGATGACGACCTCATGCCGGATCCCTACGAAGTGGTTCATCTCTGCCTCGGTGCGACCACCGACGACGCCGCCGGAGACCCCGACTCCGACACTTTAAGCAACCTCTACGAATACAACCAGGGCACGGACCCCTGCGATGACGATTCCGACGATGACGCCTCCAATGATAACGTTGACTGCGATCCCCTCGACCCGAATAACTGGGTATCATGCGCCACTTGTGTGGACCAGGACGGCGACGTCTGGCTCGTGGGATGCGACGCCTATGTGACCATCAACGGACCGGACTGCGATGACAGCGTGGTCACCGGCTCAGGATGCCATAATACCTGTTCCAACTTCTACGCCGACACCGACTCCGACCTCCACGGCGACCCGCTCGCGATCCTCAACCGCTGCGTCGCGCCAGTGGGCTACGTGGCCAATAACACCGACTGCTCGGACACCGACCAGAACGCCTGGGACACCTGCGCCACCTGCAACGACGACGACTCCGACACCTATTACGAGCTGTGCAACCAGTACGTGGGCATCGCCGGGCCGGACTGCTCGGACACCGACCAGAACGCCTGGGACACCTGCGCCACCTGCAACGACGACGATTCCGACACCTACTTCGAGCTGTGCAACCAGTACGTGGGCATCAACGGCCCGGACTGCTCGGACACCGACCAGAACGCCTGGGACACCTGCGCCACCTGCAACGACGATGACTTCGACACCTACTTCGAGCTGTGCAACCAGTACGTGGGCATCGCCGGCCCGGACTGCGACGACACCAACCTGTTCACCTGGGACACGTGCGCCACCTGCAACGACGACGACGCCGACACCTGGTTCGAAGTCTGCAACCGCTACCAGGACGACCC
>DATKZS010000194.1:0-4904 GCA_035527835.1 bacterium | reverse complement strand
GATCGCCAAGTAAATCATGATGTTTCTTTGCGGCCCGGCAAAGAACAGCTCCGGAGCGTTGGCCCCAACCGGCTTGGCGAACCGGCCGACGGGAGCGCCAAGCAAAAAACATTCGCACCCCAGCCCTCTTAAAATCGTGTTGAAAAATAATCCTTGGCGCTCTTGGCGTCTTGGCGGTTCTCCGGTCCGTTTATTTTGGACAGCACTGGTCAAATAAGATTAAAGAAATATCCCCGGGCCATGCTCCGCGAACAGCGCCAACCTGTTCAAGAGCAATCTCCCTTTGCCTGGAAGATTACGGTTTCATAAAATTCAGCGATTAGGTTATTATTTCCGTCATGAGCTCGATAGTAGTGGTTAAGGGTCTGGTCAAGCGTTTTGGCCGGTTCGAGGCGCTGAAGGGGATTGACCTGGAGATCCCGGCGGGTGTTACTTACGGGTTGATCGGTCCGAACGGCTCGGGCAAGACCACACTGATACGTATCCTGACCGGACTGTCGAGGCCCAGCTCGGGGACGGCGGAGGTGTTGGGTCATCTCATGCCGGACCGGGGGCAGGCGGGCGCGATCGGTTACATGACGCAGGCGGAGGCGTTGTACCAGGACCTGACGGTGGAGGAGAACCTCCGCTTTTTCGGCCGGCTCTATGGGGTGACGGGATCGGAGCTTTCGCGCCGGATTGACGAGCTGCTCGAGCTTGTTGATCTCAAGGGCCGGCGGTCGAGCCTGGTGGAGGAGTTGTCCGGGGGGATGAAGCGCCGCTTAAGCCTGGCCTCCTCGCTCGTGCACCGGCCCAGGCTGCTGGTTCTGGACGAGCCCACGGTGGGGGTTGACCCGGAGCTGCGCATCCAGTTCTGGGACCATTTCGAGACGCTGGCCAAGAGCGGGGTCTCGCTCTTGGTCTCTACCCATCATCTGGACGAGGCCTGGCGCTGCCGGCGGCTGTGCCTGCTCCGGGAGGGCCTGGTGCTGAAAGAGGGGGATCCGCAGGCCTTGCAGGAAGAGGCTGGGGCCGCTTCGCTCGAAGACACTTTTTTGTATTTCGCGCGGAGGCCTGAGCCATGAACCGGGTGATGGCGCTGGCCCTGCGCATTTTCCGCCAGTTCCTCCGCGACCGGCGGACTTTGGTGCTCATCTTCGCCGTGCCCATCGTGATCATGGGACTGCTGACCTGGATCCTCCAGGCCAAGGCCGCTCCGTTCCGGCTCACGGTGCTGGCCGGCGACGGCGACAGCGCCATGGTTGCCGGCATGGTTCGCAGCCTGCTCCTCGCCAACGCCAACGTGGAGATGGTTGACGGGCTGACCGTTTCCGGGGTCACGGCGGCGCTGAAGGACGGCCGGATCCAGGGCGCGGTGGTAATGCGGGGCGGGGGGCTTGCTGACCTCCAGGCCGGCAAGCGGGCGGAGCTTGAGGTTATGGTGGAGGGCAGCGATCCCATGCTGAGCCAGGACTTCCTCCGCGAGCTGCAGATCATTCAGCGGCCGCTGCTCGACGCCATCCGGGGCATGATCTATCTTTCCGATGATGAGATGCAAATGGTGCTGCCCCCGGAGTTAAAGCTCCAATTCCTCTACGGGGGCGAGAATTTCACGGCCACCGATTACCTGGCCCCGTCGCTGATCGCCTTCATGGCCTTTTTTTTCGTGTTCATGCTTACCGCGGTCAGCTTCCTGCGCGAGCGAGCGCAAGGCACCATGGAGCGGCTGCTGGCCAGCCCGCTCACCCCCTTCGAGCTGATCGCCGGCTACCTCTTCGGGTTCATCGGCTTCGCCCTGGCGCAGACTCTGGTGATCATGTTCTTCATGCTCGTCATCCTCAAGATCCATTACGCGGGCAGCCTGGCCTCCATCTTCCTGGTCGAGCTCATCCTCATCGTGGGCGCGTCCAACATGGGCATCTTCTTCTCCAGCTTCGCCAAGAACGAGTTCCAGGTGGCCCAGTTCATCCCCCTGGTGATCGTGCCCCAGGTCTTCCTCTCCGGTCTGCTTTGGAGCATCGAGACCATGCCCCGAACCCTCCAATACCTGGCCTATGCCCTCCCCCTCACCTACGCCAACCTGGCCCTGCGCGATCTCATGATCAAGGGCCTGCCCCTGGCCCGGACCGCGCCCGAGCTCGCCGCGCTCATCCTCTTCGCCGCGCTCATGGTTGCGGCCAGCGTCCTTACTATCAGGAAAAGCGTATAACGGCCGGCGGCGCCGGATCGGGATGGGGTCCGGGATGGGGTCAGACCCTTGTTTAATTGTTTAATGCCAATCCGCTCCCGATCCTTCTTTCGCTATCGCCTCTTGACACGCCAATAATGAAAGGTACAATTGCGCCGTACCAATATTGGTCAGAAGGGGGGCGGAGCATGGATGTTGACGCGACCGTGAAAAAGGCCGGGGCGCTGGCCCGGGAGTACGAGAAGACTTGCACCGGCTGCGCGCAGTCGGTGGTGGCGGGGTTGATGGACGCGCTGGAGGCGGGGAACGACGACGTGTTCCGGGCGGCCAGCGGCCTGGCCGACGGCATCGGCCTTACCGGCGACGGCTCGTGCGGCGCGCTGACCGGCGCGGCCCTGGTGATCGGGCTCCTGTTCGGACGCGAGCGCAAGGACCACAAGGACATGATGAAGCCCATGAAGTCCTATCTTATGTGCCAGGCCCTGCACCAGGACTTCATCGCCCAATACGGGAGCTGCCGCTGTCACGACATCCAGAACAAGCTGATGGGCCGGAGCTTCAACCTGCTCGATCCCAAGGACTTGGCCGCGGCCGTGAAATCAGACATGATGGAGCATTGCTCCGGGGTCGCCGGCCGCGCCGCCGCCAGGGCCGCGGAGCTCATCCTCGCCCAAAAGACCGCCATCGAAAAATAAGGTTTGTAGTTTGGGGTTTGTGGTTGAAATTCAAGCCTCAAGCCTCAAGTCCCAAAGAGAGGTTTGTGGTTTGGGGAGGTGGGAGGGGGTCTCGAGGGCCTGTTTCCCAAACATCAGCAGCCCCGCAGGGGCGTACTTCGTTAACCCAGGGCGGAAGCCCTGGGTGAGAGTCGGGGATAACCATCAAGCCCTGTAAGGGCGGCCCAAGACCGCGTTAGGTCGCGCTTTCAGCGCTAAAGACGAGATTAGATGTTCGGTACCCAGGGCTTCCGCCCTGGGTTAACGAAGTTCGCGCTTTCAGCGCCGTGGAATGTGAATAGAGCTGAATTTGATTTGGGCAACAGGCCCTCGACATTAGACATTTCCTGAAATCGTCAAAAGCTTGATTTCATAAATGGCATTGTTCATAATTGTCTTTGGGACGCGGACTGTTCTTTGACAATTCATGGAGAGGACATCGCGGACGGAACACGTTCATCCTGTTCTTTGTGGTGATCTTCACCTTCGGCATCTCGCCCATTCCCCCGGGCGCGGCCAGGGCTCAGGAGAGCGAGGTCAGGATCGCGGTCAAGGAGATTGTCAGGGACAGGTTGGCGCGGATTTACGGCGGCAGGGACAACATCCCCCGCATGGCGTCCCGCATCGCGCGCGGCTATCCGACCCTGGAACCTCCCAAGGCCGGCACCGGCACCATCATCAGAGGCGCCTTCCTCTACCTCCTCCCCTCCGACGTGCAACATAAGGCCGACGGCATCTGGACCCGGGCCGCCAGGGTAATGGACGGGATCATCGGGGCCAAAGAAGCGAGTGCCTCAGTAGCGCCGACAGCCCGTCGGCATCTCTCCCCCGGTCCCGCGCATCGAGGCTCAAGCGTTGGTAGGCCCGACACTCCTGTCGGGCAAAACACAGGCGGCCTCACCAATGGGATCGGAAACGCGCGGGACAAGAGTGTCCCACCCACCTCCGCCGCCGTCTTTCTTGAACCTCAAACCTCAAACCCCAAACCTCAAACCTCTTTCGGCTCCTCCGCTCTTCGGGCTCTTAACGACCTCCTCGGGACCCCCGAGGCCAAAGCCTGGTCCGAGCCCCTCGCAAGCCTAGACCGCATCCACTTCTACCACACCGACCACCTCGGCTCGACCCAGATCGTCACCGACGCCAATGGAGACATCTATGAGCGCATTGACTACCTGCCATTTGGTGAGATCTTCAATGACGACGTGGCATATCAAGGCAGTAATCCTGATTACGAGCGCGACCGCTTCAAATTCACCGGCCAGATGTACGACTACCTCACCAACCTCTACTACTACGGCGCCCGATACTACGACCCCGAAATCGGCCGCTTCACCCAGGCCGACACCATCGTCCCCAGACCCCTCGACGGCCAGACCTTCAACCGCTACACCTACTGCGCCAACAACCCCTTCAAATACGCCGACCCGACCGGCCATTCCTTCATGGGCTTTTTCTCAAGGATTTTCGGCGCCATCGGAGCGGCGATTGGAGCGGTAATCGGGGGCATTATAGGAGGGTTGACCCTGGGTCCCGCCGGCCTTTTCATGGGGGCGATGCTTGGCTCCATGATGGGCGGCCGGATTGGCTCCATAGCGGGAGCGTATCTCGGCTATGGGATGGATGTGGCGGGGGCAACCATTGCGGGTGTTGCGGTCCAAGTGATTATGATAGGATCACAGCTTGCCGCGATGTGCGGGGTTGGGATTGGCGTTGGAGGAGGAGGATCAGAAGTCGTACAAACTGAAGCAGGTGTCAAGCAGGAAGCCAATAATGATACAGATTATTTAAGTTCAGGTGAAGGTGATGGTTTTGGAACTCCATTTACAGTGGATGAAGCAAGAACAATAATAGAGAACCATTTAAATGGACATCCTCTTTTAAAGGCATTACTAATCAGAGCATTATTTATTGGACATTTGCCTGATTTTGTGCTATAATCGTCTCCATGAAAAACTATGACGGTCGGAAGCTTTCCCCCGAGTCGCAGGAGACGCTGCGCGGACGCGTAGTGGAGGCGATATTGG
>DATKZS010000193.1:0-3319 GCA_035527835.1 bacterium | reverse complement strand
AAGAAGCACGCCGCATATCATGCCTTGGCGGAAAGAAAAGGAGAGCAAAGACATGAAACATGACCCCCGCGCCAATGGTCCCGCCCGCGAATCAGGCGCGCGTCGCCGCATCACCCGCCGCGGCTTCATGGCCGGCGCCGGGGGCATCGCCGGGGCCGCGCTGCTGGCTGGCGCGCGGCCGCTCTTCGCCGCCGCGGACGGGCCCGCCCGCGTCACGGTGCGCCGGCCCGGGACCCTGACGGTTCTCGCGCTCACCGACACCCACTTTTACCAGAAGCCGTACAAGGACGCCTGGACCGTGCGCGAGATCAAGGCCATGGCTGACCAGCACCGGCCCGACCTCGGCCTGGTCTGCGGCGACATGTGGTACAACAACCCCAAGGGCCGCGGCCTCGAATTTTGCCGCGGCGCGTGCGATTACATGGCAGGGCTCGGGATCCCGTGGGCATTTGTGCGCGGCAACCACGACATTGCCGACGAATTCGCGGCGGCGGAGCAGGCGCTCATGGCCGCGCCGTTTTCGCTGTACCGCGCCGGCGCGGACGGGAATTACACCATTGAGGTCATGGACCCCGGCGGGACCGATCCGTGGTGGGAGCTGATCATCGTGAACGACGCCGGCCCGGAGATGGGCTTCCGCGAGCCGCAGATCGAATGGTTCAACGCCGAGGCGGCCCGCATCAAGGCCGAGTACTCGCCCGCGCCGCCCGCGTTCGTCTTCGCCCACGTCCCTCTGCCGCAGTATCAGGACATGGTTGACTCCGGCGCGGCCAAGGGCGTGAAGGGCGAGAAGGTGAGCCACGAGGGCGGCTCGCGCGAGGCCCTCTCCGCCATCCGCGACTCGGGCCTCGTAAAGGCCATGTTCTGCGGACACGACCATCTCAATAACTATTACGGCGACATGGACGGCGCGCACCTGCAATACCTGCGCGCCAGCGGCCACGGCGGCTATGGAGGCGCCAGGGTGCGGAAGGGCGGCACCGTTATCACCGCGGACGCGGGCCGCCGGGATTTTTCCACCGCGTCCGTCTTCCCCTCCGGCCGCGCCTTTGCCTGGGAGCCTCGCGTCCCGGCCGGGAAAGCCATGAAAGCGGCGGGCTAGGCTCTCCGCGCGCGTCCCATGGCAACGTCATCAAAGTTCGGGAGTAACGAATGAACGATTCCGCTGGCGCGACGGCCCGTCCCGGCATCCCCGCGAGAGGGCCGTGGCTGGTCGCGCTGATTTCGGCCTCCATCCTCATCCTGGAGCTGGCCTTCATCCGCCAGGTCCCGGCCGAGGTGCGCGTCATATCCTATTTCACCAATCTCATCCTCATGGCGTCGTTCTTCGGACTGGGGCTCGGCTGCATCCTCCAGCAGAAGCGGCCGCTTTGGTTCCTGCTCCCGCTCGGGCTGGCGCTCGTGTTCTTGTTCATCCTGGCCGGCCGCGGCATTGCCATTTACGCGCAATCCCCGGAAGTGCACTACTGGCTCGGGTACTCTGACCTCAAGAAGGGAGCCGCGCGCCTGCCCCTGGTCCCAGCCGCCGCGGCCATCTTCATCTTCGCCGCCCTCCCCTTCATGACGCTAGGCCAAATCCTGGCCCAGGCCATGGACCAGCATGAAAAGCTCGTGGCCTACGCCTGGAACATCGCCGGCAGCCTGGCCGGAACCATTCTTTTCGCCTTCACCTCTTATCTCAGCCTCCCCCCCTTGGATCTGGCCGCCCATACTCATGACCCTGCTCGCCACGATCTTCGTCAAATCAATACCGTTCCGTGCGGCATACATCATCTCCGGCCTGGCCTTCCTCTTCTTCGCCCGCTCTGACTATCAATGGAAATGGAGCCCCTATTATTTCGTACAGTACAGCACCGTGCCGGTCGGCACTTACATCTGGGTCAACTCCAGCTTCCATCAGCTCGGATTCAACTTTAATAGCAGCCACCCCCAAGCGCAGAACCTTATCGAAGAGATGAAAGCCAAGTGGGTCCTGCCCTACAAGCTTTACCGGAATAACCACCAGGGCCAGGCGCCGCGCCGCGTCCTGATTCTCGGCGCCGGCCTCGGCAACGACGTCAACATCGCCCTGATGAACGGTGCGCGGGAGATCGTCGCGGTCGAGATAGACCCGGTGATCCTGGGCCTCGGCGAAAAATTGAACACCGCGAAGCCGTATCAGAATCCGCGGGTAACAGCCGTGGTGGACGACGCCCGCCACTTCCTCGCCACCACCAACGAAAAATACGACCTCATCGTCTTCGGCACCATTGACTCCCAGGCCCTCCTCTCCGGCTACGCCAACCTCCGCCTCGAAAACTTCGTCTATACCCGAGAGTCCCTGGCCGACGCCAAAAGACTCCTCAACGACACCGGGATGGCCGTCATCCATTACGCCGTCCTCAAGCCCTGGCTCTACAGCCGCATCTATTCAACCTTCCGCGAGGCGTTCGGCGATCAGTCGCGACTATTTTTCGAGAAAAACATCTTCCTCTTCAACGCCACCATCGTGGGCGCCAAGGGAATTCCCACCTTCCACGACGCCCCCGTCATCGTCGAGAATTTCGGAGACGGCATCGTGTCCGCCGACGACTGGCCCTTCATCTACATGGAGCGGCCCACCATCGCGCCCATCTACCTCAAGATCTTCGCCATCATCCTGGCCCTGATCGCCGCCGCCTTCATCTTGCTCCGCAAAACCAGCCCGGCCCGAGGCATGTTTCCGAACTTCCTCCTCCTCGGCGCCGGATTCACCCTCATGGAATCAAGCGCCGTCGTCCGCCTCGCCCTCGTCTTCGGAAGCACCTGGATCGTCAACGCCGTCGTCTTCAGCGCAATCCTTACCACCATCTTCATCGGCAACCTCCTTGTGCTCTACAAAAAGGCCCCGCCGCTACGCGCCGCATGGCCCCTGCTCTTTGCCGCCATTCTCATCAACTATTTCTTCCCCCTCCACTTCCTGTTCCAGATGGGACCCGCGCTCCGCGTCATCTCGGCCGGCGCCCTGATCGGACTCCCTTTCCTCTTCGCGTCCCTGTGCTTCAGCCACCTCTTCCAGCGAGAGACCGTCACCGGCTTCCCCTTGGGCGTCAACATGGTCGGCGCCATGGCCGGCGGACTCATCGAGTACCTCTCCATGCTCACCGGTCTCCAGGCCGTATGGCTCATCGCCCTTTGCATCTACCTCGCAGCCTGGCTCGCAAGCCCCCGACTCGACGCGAACCAAGCCGTCGAGTGAAGAAAGGAACCACGGATCAACACAGATGAACACGGATTAGAAATCACTCTTGTCCAAAATAGGCCGTAAGAAAACCGCCAAGACCCCAAGAGCGCCAAGGAT
>DATKZS010000192.1:0-40861 GCA_035527835.1 bacterium | reverse complement strand
AAACCGCCAAGACGCCAAGAGCGCCAAGGACCGCCAAGTAAATCATGATGTTTCTTCGCGGCCCGGCAAAGAACAGCTCCGGAGCGTTGGCCCCAACCGGCTTGGCGGACCGGCCGACGGGAGCGCCAAGCAAGAAACATTTGCACCCAAGCCCTCTTAAAATCGTGTTGAAAAATAATCCTTGGCGCTCTTGGCGTCTTGGCGGTTCTCCGGTCCGTTTATTTTGGACAGCACTGAGTGAAGAATTAACGCCAAGACCGCCAAGAAAAAATTCTTTATCTTTCCTGCTTGGCGGTCTTGGCGTCTTGGCGTTCAATCTTTCTCTCCCGCACCTCTCAATCTTCATATAACGAATTGATCTCCCGCCCGTACTTCTGATGCACCACCCTCCGCTTGATCTTCTGGGTGGGCGTGAGCTCGCCCGTCTCCTCGGTAAAGGCCGCCTCCAGCAGCTTGAACTTCTTGACCTGCTCGTAGCGCGCCAGCCGCTCGTTCACCTTGGCCACCTTCTCCTGGAACAGGGCGATGACCTCGGGCCGCCCGATCAGCTCCGCCCGCCCCTTATAAGCGATGCCCTGGCCCTGGGCCCACTCCTCCAGGACCTCGAACTGCGGCACCAGCAGCGCGGAGATGTACTTCTTCGCGTCGCCGACCACGCAGGCCTGCTCGATCATGGTGTCGAAGGTGAGCATCAGTTCGATCGGGTGCGGCGCCACGTTCTTGCCCCCGGCCGTGACCAGGAGCTCCTTTTTCCGGTCGGTGATCTTCAAATAGCCGTCGGCGTCGAACTCGCCGATGTCGCCGGTCTTGAAATACCCGTCCTCCGTGAAGGCCTCCGCCGTCAGGTCCGGCCGGTTGAAATAGCCCAGGCCGCGCCCGAAGACCTGCGGGCCCTTGGCCAGGATCTCGCCGTCGTCCGCGAGCTTCACCTCCGTGAACTTGCACACCCGGCCCACCGTGCCCGGCTTCTGGATCAATTTCGGGACGATCACCTTGGCCGCCACCGTCATCTTAAACCCGCCCACCGGGTGCGTGAACGGGTTCCGGCCCTGGCCCTGCATCACCACCATCGTGTCAATCAGCCACTCCAGGCACGTCCGGTTCAGCCACGTGTCTTTAACCGGAGAAAGGAACTCGAGACCGTTCCAGGTCAAGGCCGACGCCGTCTCGGTAAGGCCGTAGCCCTCGCCCACCTGCACGTTCATGCTCCGGAAAAAACGGTTGGTGTCCTCCGACAACGCGCCCCCGCCGCTGCCCGCGAACACCAGCCGGTCGAGCCCCGCCGCCTTCTTCACCTTCCCGTAAACCAATACCCCCGCCAGCGCGAACTGCAGCGCCAACAAGGTCGGCAGCGGACGCCCCGTCGCCAGGTAATTCACCACCTCGCCCCCCACCCGGAGCGACCAGTCGAATATCTTCTTCGGCCTACCCGGGAGCTTGCCCGCGTTCACCATCACCATCTCGTAAACCTTTTCGTAGAGCCGGGGGATGGTGATCAGCATCTGCGGCCGGACCTCCCTGAGGTTCTCCGGCACCTTCTGGTAGCTCTCCGCGAACCAGATCTGCCCGCCCATCGCCATCTGCACGTGGTAGTCGCTGGTCCGGCCGTAGATGTGGCACAGCGGAAGATGGCACAGGCTCGACATGCGCACGCCCCGCTCGATCATCTTGTTGGTGATGGTCGAGTCCAGCAGCATCTCGTTTTGCGAGGTGAAGTTGTGCTGCGTCAGCACCGCGCCCTTGGGCTCGCCCGTGGTCCCCGAGGTGTAGATGATCGCCGCCACGTCGCCGCCCGTGAGCGCCTTTTGCCGCGTCTCGAACTCGGCCCGCGCCCCCGCGGAACCCCGACCCCGCTCGAGCAGCGAATCATACGAGATCACCGAACCGTCCGGAGGGTCTTCCACCGGCGACATGCCCACGACGTATTGCAGGGCCGGCAGCCCCGCCTTCACCCGCAGCACTTGCGTAAGCAGGTGCTCGTCGCCCGCGAACACCACCTTGGCCCCGCAGTCCTTCAAAATGAACGCAAGCTGCTCGTCCGTGCTCGTCGGATAGATCGGCACCCCCACCCCGCCCGCGCCCTGGACCGCCTGGTCCGCCAGCACCCACCGCGGACGGTTGTGCGCGAAAATCGCCGCCCGCTCGCCCTGCCCCAACCCCAGCTCGATCAGCCCCGCGCCCAGGGCCCGCGCCTCCGTGGCCGACTCCCGCCACGTCACCGGCACCCATTTCCCGGCGGCCACTCCCCGCTCGAACTTCGACCACATGAACGGGTCGTCCCGGAACTTCTCCGCCTGCGCGAAAAATATCCCGCTGATTGACTTCTCCGTCAGGTACGCGTGATTCACAATTACTCCTTTCATGAAATGAACAGCATCATTTCGAGGGCCTTCAGGGATTCGCGGGGATCTTTCAGGGACTCAGTCGGAACCGGTATTTTCATTCACTCCAACTAAAATCCTCGGGTGGCAATGGTATGATCTGGACTCTCCAATCGGCTTTTCTTTTCAAACGCGCAAAAGAAAGTCTGACGCGGAATTCCTCTCCCCGGCTTGGAGCGTTGCGTCCCGCGATCCAGATGGTATCTTGGTGACTCGGATTATATTTTTCATTTGCACCCCGGCAATGTTTCGGCGCGCCAATTCGGCGTACTTCTTCTCCTTCTCAAGGCCGATATAATGTCTCTTCTCCCGGATCGCCCCAACCGCGGTGGTGCCGCTCCCGAGGAAACAATCAAGAACGACCTCCCCGGGTTCGGTGAGCAGCCGAATGACGCGGCTAGGCAGTTCCAGCGGAAATTTGGCTTCGTGGTCATCGTTTGATCGGACCGACGCAAAATTCCATACCCCCCTCGATCCCTATTGGGTCCATTCCTCATCGGTGAGGCGGCTCCGGTCAAAACTGGTGATTCCCGGCTTCCAGAAAAAGTAGAGGTACTCAAATTCATCAACCGAGCGATATGACAGGCTGGCCCAGCGGGAGTTCTCCCACGCCGCGTCCTTCACCCAGATCCTTCTATCATAGGGATAAAACCCCGCGGCCAGGGCCCATTCCTCCACCAGGCCCCCGACGATTTTCACCCGGGTTTGCGGTTCATGTTTGCCTCCCCGGATGTTGTTTCCGTTGAGCCGCCGGTCAATGGTCTGTTCGCTGCAACCGAGAAGCTCGGCCAACTGATATCGGTTGTAACCGGGATGCTGCTTCATGGCCCGCAGAACGTCAGCGCGGGTCACCGGGGAACGCTTGCGGTTCACGGCATCGGCTTGAATCTTGGGCATGGACGGGTCCTTGAAACAAAGGATGTCCGCTATATTGATGACCAGGAATCCCCCGGGCTTGACAACGGGGAAATGGAGAATGATCACGGCTCGCAGCAGATCTTTCCATTGATCGAAGCTCAAATGGGATTCATACTGCTTGCCGACGAAATATGGAGGCGACCACACGCTCAAGGCGACGCTGTTCGGCTCGATCAAGGGCAGTAATGATCTGGCGTCCCCGCAATGGACCTTGTCTATTTCCAGATAAGATTGTTCCGCTTTTTGCCGGGAGTAGATCGGCGCCAGCACCCTCTTAACTTCCGGCGGCAACCGGTCAAGATTGACGTCACTTTTCATATCAATCCTTTCTGCAAAAAGCGCCTTTTATGCCAACTTGAAGCTAATTAGCATCAAACCGCCATTCACCTTCAACTACTATATTAGCAGACCGTGCTCTGCCATTGCAAGCGTTGTGGGCCATGCCGTTCTTGACAATTCCGGCCCCCTTCTATAGGTTAAGCGTGCGAGGATCAATCATGGGTCAGGAAGCTCCATCCATCCCCGGTTTCATTGACTATCAGCGCCGCGAGTTCTGCAAGGACGTGATGTGCGAGGTCCAGGCGCGGCTGATGCGTGAGCGGGAAGGCTCGGAGGAGTACGAGGCGGTTCGCGCGATCTGCAAGCAGGACTGCCTCTACACCACCTATGATTTCCACCACTGGCTGATCGGGAAGGGGTATTTGATAGTCAGACCTAAAACTTGAGCGTTAATTTACTGGTTCGTCAGAGGGCTTATAATAATCAGAGGCGCTTTATTTCCCGCCATGGAGGCGCGGCCATGATCGAAAAATTTTACATTTGTGGGTTTAAATCGATCGAAGACCTTGAATTTGAGCCTGGCGCCGTCAACGTCTTGGTCGGCGCCAATGGAAGCGGCAAGAGCAACCTGCTCGAGGCAATCGGTGTACTCTCCGCCGCGGCCAGAGGCCGGGTGGATGATGAGGCTTTGCTTCGGCGCGGAGTTCGACCGGGAGTTCCGGCCCTCTATAAAAGTTCATTTTCAGGCGGATTACAACCAAAACAAATTACATTCGAAGCGCAGAACTCCCAAGCATCCTATGCGGTGTCTCTGCATAATCCCCTCAAGGATCCATTGCCAGCATGGAAATATAAAAACGAGAGCCTCCAGCAGGGGGGCAAGAAGATTGTAGGGCGGGGGCCGCGCGATGTACACAAGTATAGTCCAACAGAGGGATTGGCTGCGGCGCGGGCGGCTGAACTGGCTCCGAAATATCCGGCGGCCTACAATTTCCTCAACGAGCTTCAGGAGTTCGCGATCTATTGTCCTGATACCCTGACTTTGCGCGGCTTGGTCCCTGATCCTCAGACCCGTGCGCCGATCGGTCTGGTGGGAGGTCAATTAGCCATCGCCGTTTCCGACGCTTTGACCTCAAAGAAAAAAAGAAGCGACTGGGGTCGTAAAGTAAAACGCCAAGCCCTTGCCCTCATTGATTGGGCCAAATCATACGGTACGGCCCCCGCGGCCTCCATGCCTCTTTCTTCCTCGGTTGCCTCCACCCAGCGTGTGATCAGGTTTGAGGATCGCTTCATGAAATCCCCTCGCAACGTCCTTAGCGGATACGACGCCAGTGAAGGAGCTCTTTATGTCCTTTTTCATGCGGTCCTGGCCGCACATCCCTTGACTCCTCCAATCTATGCCGTGGATAACGCGGACCATGCTCTCAATCCCCGGCTGGCTCGCGAATTACTCAAGCATATCTGCCTCTGGAACGCTAAGTCTCCCCACCCCCGCCAAATTTTCTTGACCACTCAAAATCCGCTCGCTCTTGACGGCTTGCCCCTCCAAGATGAAATGGTCCGGCTCTTTACCGTATCTCGGACCGAAAAAGGGCGCACCACTATCCGCCGAATTATCTTGGATAAAAAGCTCCAGCAAATGGCCAGGCAGGGCTGGACCTTGTCGCGGTTATGGGTAAAGGGCCACCTCGGCGGAGTGCCCAATGTCTGAGCCGTTACGAGTGGCCTTTGTCGTCGAAGGCACCACCGACTTCATCTTGTTGAAGGCCATTGTAGCCCTCGTTCTGGGGGGCCGCGATTTCATCTCCCAAACGCTCCAGCCGGAGATTTCCGAGGCTTTCCAGGCTCTCCCGAGTGAATACGGGTTCGGGTGGCCCGGCGTATGCAAATGGTGTTTGAATACTGCCGAGGAAGGAGGAGGGCGCGTTAATAACAGCGCCCTTTTCCTGAATCATGACCTGCTGATCGTGC
This sequence comes from bacterium, assembly GCA_035527835.1. Lineage (GTDB taxonomy): Bacteria > RBG-13-61-14 > RBG-13-61-14 > RBG-13-61-14 > DATKZS01 > DATKZS01. The sequence continues at coordinate 35,312 of DATKZS010000192.1, read as the reverse complement.
AGCTGGATGCGGACGTTGCCGGCGAAACCTATAGCCGAGGCAATCTCGAGGATCCTTTTCCAGATCCCTCCTTGCCGTGCGAAGAACCTTGCCCGCCTCCTGAGGCCACAACCGACCGGCTTCGAAAGCTGGCCTTGCGATGGATGGGGGAAAGGACTCTGCCCCCGCATTCGATTATCTGCATACCTTCCCAATCTCTCGAAACCTGGGTCTTGGTCGGGTTGTTCCCTAATGACGGCGTCGTGAGAAGAAAAGATAACATCGAATGCCGCAATCATCCTGAAAGAATTCTTCAAGGCAAGCCCAGGTCGCGGCGGTTGGTCTCACATGGAAAGAAAGTCCTTGAGAAATATAACGAAGTCGCGGAAGAATTCGCCCGGAGTTGGGACCGAATTGCCGGTAGATGTTCGGAGGCAAGACGATTTAATACAGAGCTGCGATCCCAGATTGAGCGCATTAGTGGTCAACCTTGATCCTCATCCATGACAACCATAGTCTAATGATTCAAAGTTTTTTTTGCTATCATGTAAATCCTGTTATCCTTTCTAACAAAGATATCGTCTTTTGCAAAGGAGGCTGTGATGGACTGGGGCATGGAGAATCGGATCAAGGCGATCATCCGGCCGGAGACGGGCCGGACGCTGATGCTGGCGGTGGATCATGGGTATTTCCTGGGACCGACCTCGGGGCTGGATGACTTCGACCGGCAGATCAATCCCCTGCTGCCGTACGCCGACACCCTGATGCTCAACCGGGGCGCGCTGCGCTCCGGCATTGACACGGGAACGCGGATTCCGATCGTGCTGCGGGCCTCGGGCGGGACCAGCGTGCTCACGGAGCTGTCCAACGAAGGGATCACGCTTTCGATCGAAGAGGCGATCCGGTTGAATGCGGTCGGGGTCGCGGTTTCGATCTTCGTGGGCGCGCCCTACGAGCGGCAGACGCTGCTGGGCATCTCGGAGCTGATCAACCAGGCGGAGAAATACGGCATCCCGGTCATTTGCGTGACCGCGGTGGGCAAGGAGATGGGCCGGGACGCGCGCTACCTGTCGCTGGCCTCGCGCATCGGCGCGGAGCTGGGCGCGCGGATCGTGAAGACGTATTACTGCGAGGATTTTGAAAAGGTCGTCAACACCTGCCCCGTGCCCATCGTCATCGCCGGCGGCAAGAAGCTCCCGGAGAAAGAGGCCCTGGAGATGGCCTACGCCGCGGTCTCGGACGGCGCCGTCGGCGTGGACATGGGCCGCAACATCTTCCAGTCCGAGGACCCGGTGGCCATGATCCGGGCGGTCCGCGCCGTGGTCCACGAAAACGCCAAACCGGACAAGGCCTATCAGTTGTTCCAGGACTTGAAAAAAGAGCGCAAGGCCGGCGGTAAAAAGAAAAAAGTAGCAAGTAGCAAGTAGCCAGGAGCCAGGGAATTTGACCCTGGCTACATGCTCCTGGCTACTAGCTACTCTTAATGGTGATTAAATGCGCGTTGCCATGTACTATAACAATCACGACGTCCGCTTGGAGGAGTATCCGACTCCGAGGATCGGGCCGGACGAGCTCCTGGTCAAGGTTCGCGCGTCGGGCGTGTGCGGGACCGACGTGCTGGAGTGGTACCGGCTGAAGCAGGCCCCCCGCGTGCTCGGCCACGAGATCGCCGGCGACATTGTCGAGGCCGGGAAAGACGTGAAGGGCTATCACGTCGGCGACCGCGTGTTCGTGTCGCACCACGTGCCCTGCAACACCTGCCATTACTGCCTCGCCGGCAACCACACCGTCTGCGAGACCCTGCACACCACCAACTTCGACCCCGGAGGCTTCGCCGAGTACGTCCGCATCCCCCGGATCAACGTGGACCGCGGAACCTTCGTCCTGCCGCCCGGCATGACCTACGAGGACGGGGTGTTCATCGAGCCGGTGGCCTGCGTGGTGCGCGGACAGCGCCTGGCCCGGCTCCGGCCCGGACAGACCGTGCTCATCCTGGGCTCCGGCCTCTCCGGCCTGCTCCACCTCGCACTCGCCCGCGCCGCCGGCGTAACCCGCATCATCTTGACCGACGTGAACGAGTTCCGACTCGACATGGCCCGGCGATTCGGCGCCACCGCCGCGGTCTCGGCAAAAGGAGACGTGGCCGCGGCCGTGCGCCAGCACAACAACGGCCGGCTCGCCGACATGGTCATCGTCTGCACCGGCGCCTTCCCCGCCTTCAAGCAGGCCCTCGACGCGGTTGACCGCGGCGGCACCGTGCTCTGCTTCGCCACCACCGAGCCCGGCGTGGACCTGCCCGTGCCCATCAACAAGTTCTGGAGAAACGGCGTCACCCTGATGCCCTCCTACGCCTGCAGCCCCCGCGACATCAGCATTGCCATCGAGCTCCTGGCCGCCGGCAAGTTCCCGGTCCAGGAAATGATCACCCATAGATTGCCGCTCGAAGAAACTACGAAGGGCTTCGTGCTGGTCGCCGAGGCGGGGGACTCGATGAAGGTCATCATCGAGCCGTTCGGTGAGTAGAGATATTTTTTAGCCGCAGATGAACGCAGATTAACGCAGATAAGAAATGAATAAATAATTTCTTGAATTATCTGCGTTCATCTGTGTTCATCTGCGGCTAAATTCTTCTGAGAAATTTTGAGAATCCGCAATCCGGACCGGGACTCACTCCGGCCCTCCTCCACCTCCGTCCGCGGTCTTGGGCGGCGCCGGCTTGGGCGGCTCCTTGGCCGTGAGCGGGAAGAGCTCGAAGCGGTCGCGCATTGCAAAGCATACCGGGCAGACCTCCGGCGGGTGCTCGCGGGCGCACAGGTAGCCGCACACCTTGCAGCGCCAGACCTTGACCCCCGCCGACGCCGGGTCCGCCCGCCGCTTTTTGGCCGCGGCCTTGCGCTCCTCCTCGGGTCCCCTCCGCTCGGGGATGGAACCGGTCTCCCTTTTTCCGTCCACCACGTCCCGCGTCACGTAGAGCGCGCAATAGCAGGTCCCGAAATCGAACAGGTCCGGGTCGCGGTAATCGCACGGGCAGATGAGGTCGAGGTCCTTGAACTTGCCGCCTTCCATCAGGCGGCAGGGGCAGCCCATGTAGCCGTAACGCTCGAGGTTTGTCACCAGCCCCTCGCAGAGCATCAGGGTCATCTCCCGGTCCGGGTTCAGGTGATACCCGCCTTGCCGGGCCTGCCGGTCCAGGCGCTCCATCAATTCCCGGGCTTTTTCCGTGAGCTCCGGATCGCTCATTCCAGGCACTCCACGAACCGCTCCGGCTTGTAGCCCTGGATCACTTCCTTGCCGTCGTCAATAATCAACACCGGGAAACTCATCCGCGGCACGAACTCCATGAGCCGGGCCTTGGCCGCTTCCCGCTCATCGCCGCTGATCTGGTCCATGTAGCAGACGTCGTACCGGACCCGGTGCTCGTCCAGCCACTCCTTGGTCTTCCGGCACCAACCGCACGTGCTCAGACCGAAAAACTCCACCTTCCTGGTTTGATCCGCCATCTTGGCCTCCTCGGTTAAATCCCGCCACTCGTCCCCATTCGGCAAGCCCCGGCTTCACCGAATCATAACCAACCGCGGGGATGATTGCGAACTCCCTTGAATGTAAAGATAACCATTGACTCACGACGTAACACCACCGCCCTGAAAATTTCTTGCCCCCGCCAAATTCTTGTCCGTTATGCCCGCTCCGGCCCGAGACTTGCGCTTTCCGTATTTTTTTGTTGACTTTTCAACCGGAATCATGCATAATTCCGGGCTATTGGATCATGGATAAACCGGAGTCAAAAGGCAAGATGAAGTTCTATCTTTGCGGCGAATGCGGCGCCCGGCTCTTCCCCGAGTCCATTTATTGTACCCATTGCGGCCATCCCGCCGACTATCCGGAAGAGACCGACCTGCGCTGTGAATGCGGCTACCTGCTGTGCAAGCTCAGCGCCGAGTTCCTCGAAATCAAGTGCCGCCGCTGCAAAAGGATCGTGGCCCTGCCCGTCATGGAACTTCACGACCGCTGCCAGGACAAGGAGCGAGGCGGCAAGGCGGGGAAGCAGTTCCCGGCCGGGCCCAGGCCCGCCAACGGCCCGGCGCCCCGCGGCCAATACTGCTCGTCCTGCGGGCAATTCAAGCCCAACGTGGTCTACGGCAAATGCCTCGATTGCCGCACCGAATCCGTCAAGGTCCAGTACCGGGGACGCACCCGTTGAGCAATCCTCCTGTTACAATCCACTAAAAGAATCACCGCCAAGACGCCAAGAACGCCAAGGCGCTAAAAAAATCTTTTTTATTTATTTCTTCTTGGCGCCTTGGCGTTCTTGGCGTCTTGGCATTCTCTTCCGCTTCCAGAGTTCACCAACTCCTCGACCGCTTCGGCTCCATGGCCGCAAGGTCAAGACCGCGCATCCGCGACATGATCCGGTAGCGGCAGATGTCCTTGGCCGACGAGACGTGCCGGACCGCCTCGAACAGCGACTGCTCCCCCGCCGCCCAGATGCCCCCGCCATCCACGATGGCCATGTGATAGTCCAGCAGGGCCTTGCCAAGCTCGACCGCCCCGACCCCAGCCGGAAGCACCGGGATCGCCGGATACAAAAAACCGCCCTCCACGTCAACCGGGATGATCCGCGCGATCCTCTGACCCGCTTCCGGCCGGGCCAGCATCGCCTCAACCTCAACCTCCGACGGATAACAGTGCACCACCGTCTTCAGCGGAGTCTCCGCATAAATCGCCCGATGCACCGCAAGCTCATACGAATCGTCCACATCACAAAGGGGAGCGCGTGCCCTCACGCGCTCATCTCCACGCGCATCTCCGCGCTCATTCCCGCGCTCATCTTTGCGCTCATTCCCGCGCTTCTCCGACTTGAGCGGAAGCTCCAGCATCGGCCCCTCAAGCTCATGCGGCAGCGACGCCTTGGGCAGGTACAGCATGCTGGTCGCGCCGCGCACGCTCATCGAGCCCGTGTGGAACGGGCTCAGCCGCGACTCGAAGATGCGATACCCCACCGTCAGGAAATTCTCCACCGTGTCCGGCTCGTCCGCGAAATCGTCCCGCCCGTCGTCCTCCGCCGAATATTCCGGAAGCTCCCTTTCGAGCGCCGCGCGCCGCGCTCCCAGCCGCTCCCGCGCCCCCGCGAGATCAGCCCCGGCCGCCCGGCCCCAGAATATCACCTCCCCCGAGTGCTCGACCAGGCAAAGGTAAAACAGCGCTTCCGCAAGTGTCCGGCCCCGCGCGAACGCCCCGTGCGTCTGCACGATCGTGGCCACGTTCGCCGTAAGCCGCGACCGGATGCCATCCGCCATCTCGCGCGAGCCGGAAGCCACCTTGAAATAGTCCACCCCCACCTCGCCCAGGTATCTCGCGCCCAGCGGGTCGGCCGGCACGAACGGCGCGCGCGGGTTAACCCGCGGGTGCGGCGCATCATCCATGGTCACCACCGTCGCCGTCTTGGTGTGCCCGTGCATCGAGGCGTTGGCCCCGGGAATTTGCAGGATCAGGGCATGGATGTCGGTCTCGGTGGACGATTTGAAATAACCGTAGTTGGTCTCGGTAAGCGAGGGATAACAGATCTTGTCCGGAGTCAGATCGCCCTTGGGCGAACCCGTCGCCGTGATCGCCAGGCACTCCGTCCCGCCATCGTCTTGAACCCGCATCGCGATGTTACCCGAATGCGTGTTCTCAATATCCACCACCAGCGCGGCCCGGCCGATGGCGCGGAATTGCTTGAATATCTCCTCTCTGTCCATGTTTGTAATTTGTTGGCGCCTAATAGCCCCGGCAGGGGCGGTCGAAAATAGTTCCGCGATTTATCGTTGGATGGGCCTCATGCTGCCAGTTCCTCGCGGACGTTTTCTCGCTTACTCCAAAACACGGGAGTAACGTCATAGTTTCTGAGCGCTTCCTCGACGGATGGCAAAACGGTTTTTTCAGAGTCATTAAGAAGAGCGAAAGCCTTGGATTGCGGCGGCCTCACTTCTCTTGTGTCTATCCAGGCAAAGGCCACGGATTGGGCCGTGTCCCGGCTAGGGCGATTAATGGTTTGGAGAATGCGTTCAGGCTTCTGACGCGACTTGGGTATCACAAAGTCGAATAGATGGTCATAACCGCTTTTGCCGGTGAACTTCACCTTGGGAGTATAGCGGATATTGTGCAAATCCAACCATGCTGCCACGTCTTCATAAAACATAGGGGCGATAAATGCTTCGGCGAGATAGAACATATCGTTCACGGCCAGGATGGCTTGCATGAGGTTATGCTTACGGAGTGAAAAATTATTCGGGGAGGCAGGCACCTGGAGTTCGCCTTTGACCATTTGGACCCCGAACCCATTCAGAGTCATTTTAAGCAATTCCTGGCGTTTGTGGCTTTGTAACTTGCATCCGCTTTGTTCCAGGTCTTCAATAGTGTATCCGTCATCGGTGAGCAGGAAGCCGCCATCATGCTTTTTAGCGTAAATCTGGATGTAGTCGTTGTGGCGATCAAGATAAGGTGTCGTGATCTCAACCCAGTCGTCCAGTTGCCGAAGATGGGTCTTATCACGCAGCCAGTTGAGATACTGATCAATGAGTTTTTGCACTTCATCAATCATGTGAATAATCCCCTTTCAATAAATGGTGGCCGAGTAATATTACAGAATGCAATGAAGTCGTTAAGCGTTTGCCAGGGGTCTCCGGGTTTTGCGAACTTGTCAGCGGGTAGGGGAACGGCCCATTTATCGCCGTATCCTTCCCGGTAAACATGGAGGTGCGGACATGATATCTCCTGGTCATCCGGATTTCGGTGCGGCGATCCTCCGAAGTCAATCCTGACCAGGACAATAACTTGCCGGGCGCGGTTCTGATACTTGCCCTTGGCCAGGTCAATCCGGCCCCGGCTGATATCAAGAAAGAAGCTCTCTCGCTTATCAGCCGATATTAAGGGCACAATCAATTTGCCACCTGAAGATGGGAAATCATGGTGCAGTTCATCCACCCGATGTTTTTCCATGGCAATCAGGGCATCAGCCTCGGCCTGGGTAATCTCAAGATCGGCCATTCTCAACTCTTCGTCTTTTTTCAACAACCAATTGATTTTTCGAATTGTTCACAGTATATTACTTACCAATCCGGTTTACCGGAGGTGGATGGCGAATGCCATCGGGGCCCGCAAGGGCCTTTTTATTCAGCCTTCAAAAAGGTCAGACCTTTCTTTCATAAAGCACTTTCCCCTCCCTGAGCGCGGTGGTTACGAAAGCCTCGGGCACCTGGCTCCAGTCCATCACTTCCTCCGGAGTGTAAATTACGATCTCCACCTCCACCGGCAGGTCGGCCACGGCCTCGTAATACGGGATTGATCGGCGGTGGCGCGGCTCATCCGATTCCTTGATGACCAGGATGTCGAAATCGCTCCCCGGCCGCGCCTCTCCCCGGGCCCGGCTGCCGAACAGGACCACGCGCTGGACCGGGCCTTGTTTCCGAATGCGCGCGAGGATCTGCTCCGTGATAAGGTCAAGCGCGGTGGTCCGCTGTTTATTTTTCTTCGTTGGCGCTTTCCCTGACAATCCTGGTCCCTCCTCCGCTCGTGAAATTTTAATACGCTCCTCCCCCTCCCTGCAACGCCTCCATGGGCAGGTCGCGCTTGCCGATGGCCGCGAGCGCGATCGAGCCGGGGCTGATCACGTCGCGCTCGGTGACGACGTTGATGCACGCGGTTTTGCCCGAGGCCGCGGCGCGCGTAAGCGCCGGCCGGATGTCGCCGGGTTTGGTCACTTCCTCGCCGTAGCCGCCCAGCGCCTCCACCAGCTTGTGATACGGCACGTAGCCCAGGTCCGAGCCGGGCGTGCGGTCCATGCCGAACCGGAGCTGCTGCGAGTGCCGCACCATGCCCCAGGCCTGGTCGTTGTTCACGATCACGATCACGGGCAGGTTGAAGCGGATGGCGGTGTGGAACTCCATGAAGTTGAACCCGAGCGACCCGTCGCCCACGATGGCGAACACGCGCCGCTCCGGGGCCGCCAGCTTGGCCGACACCGCGAACGGCAGCCCCACGCCCAGGCACCCGAACAGCCCGGACTCGAGCGAGCCCGCCGGCCGCGCATTCGTGCGCACCATGTTCATCCAGACCGAGGTGTCGCCGCCGTCGAGAGTGAGCACGTCGTCGGGAGTGAGGAACTGGTCAATCTCTTTCATCAGCCGCGCCGGATGGATGGGCGCCTGCTCCGAGTCCCGCTGCGCCTGGAACGCCGCCAGCGACGCGCCCGCCGCCGCGTCCAGCTCCTTCCTCCACGGCCCCAGTCTCGACGGCGCGCCCTTGCCTTTCAACTCCTCCCGAAGCTGCCCCAGCGCCCGGCCGCAATCCCCGATCAGCGCCAGGTCCGCCGGACGGTTCCGGTCCGATTCCTCCGGATCAATGTTGATGCAGATGATCTTCGCGTCCTTGGCGAACAGACGGCCGTGCGCGTAAAACAGCGACACCCGCGTCCCGCACAGCACCACGCAGTCCGACCGGACCATCCCCATCAGCGCCGCGCCCGGACGGATCGGCAACGACGGCCCGTAGCAGCACTCGTGCGAGTCCGCGAGGCAGCCTTTGCCCATCGAAGACGTGAAGCACGGCAGACCCGTGGCCTCCACGAACGCCCTGAGCTCGTCCATGGCCTGCGAAAACCACACCCCGGACCCCGCCACGATCACCGGCCGCTGGGCCGCCGCGATCATCTCGGCCGCGGCCCGCACCGCTGCCGGGTCCGCCGCCGGCGGGCTCGGAACCACCACGCGGCCGAATTCAATGAACTGCTCGTCCACCGCCTGGCCCAGCACGTCGGCCGGTATCTCCACGTACACCGGCCCCGGCTTCCCCGACCGCGCCCGGGTCATGGCCTCGTGGATCGCCGCCGGAATGCGCTCCGCGTTCTCCACCCGCCGCGCCCACTTCACCATCGGCTTCACCACCGAGAGCTGGTCCATCTCCTGCAAGTCCAGCTTGCCCACCATGTTGGTCGGAACCACCCCCGCGATGATCACCAGCGGCACGCCCGCCATCGCCGCGTTCGCCACCCCGGTCAGCGCGTTCGTGAACCCGGGACCCGCCGTCACCAGCGCCACCCCCGGATGACCCGTGAGCCGAGCCTGCGCCTCCGCCATCATCACCGCCGCCTGCTCGTGACGAGTGTCGTAAAGACCGATGTCCGAGTCCAACAGCGCATCGGAAATGTGGGCGATGTGCCCGCCCCCGATGCTGAACACGTGCGCCACCCGCTCCTCCGAGAGCGCCCGCACCACCATCTGGCCGCCATGTAATTTTCCCATGGCCCCTATCATACCAGAGCTTCTCCGTCAATTGAATTTATGTTTTTCACGCAAAGGCGCAAAGGCACGAAGAAGAAAAGAATATTTCTTAAAGTTTGCGGACTTTGCGCCTTTGCGTGAGAAAAATCTTCTCCTTGCCATTCCCGCCTTTTTGACTGTCCCCCCTCCCGGAATTATCATGGAGCCATGATTATCGAGACGGATTATCTGGTGATCGGGAGCGGAATCGGCGGGTTGAGCTTCGCGCTCAAGGCCGCTCTTTCCGGCTCCGTGGCCGTGGTGACCAAGCGGGAGGCCGCGGAGTCCAGCACCCGCTACGCGCAGGGAGGCATCGCCTCGGTCCTCGACCACAAGGACAGCTTCCAAAGCCACATCTCGGACACGCTCGAGGCCGGCGCCGGACTGTGCCACCAAGACGCGGTCGAGCTCGTGGTGACCTCCGGCCCCGAGCGCATCCGCGAGCTGATCGAGATCGGCGTCAAGTTCACCCGCCGGGAGGGGCCGAAAAAAAGCGAGTACCACTTGACCCGCGAGGGCGGCCACTCCCAGCGCCGCATCATCCATGCCGAGGACCTGACCGGCGCCGAGGTCGAGCGCGCCCTGATCGAGGCCTGCCGCCGCAACAAGGCCATCCGCCTTTATGAGTTCCATACCGCCGTGGACCTCATCACTCACGAAAAGATCAAGGCCGCCAAAAAACAGAGGCCCCGCTGCTTGGGCGCCTATGTTCTCGAAAACCGCACCGGCGAGGTCCACACCTTCTCCGCCAAGGCCGTCGTCCTCGCCACCGGGGGCGTGGGCAAGGTCTACCTCTATACAACCAACCCCGACATCGCCACCGGCGACGGACTCGCCATGGCCTTCCGCGCCGGCTGCCCCGTGGCCAACCTCGAATTCGTCCAGTTCCACCCCACCTGCCTCTACCACCCTTTAGCCAAGTCCTTCCTCATCACCGAGGCCATGCGCGGCGAGGGCGCCGTCTTGAAGCGCATGGACGGCTCCCGCTTCATGCGCGCCTACAATCCCAAAGAAGAGCTCGCGCCCCGCGACGTCGTGGCCCGGGCCATTGACAACGAGATGAAGGTCCGAGGCGACGACCACGTCCTGCTCGACGTCACCGCCAAGTCGCCGGCCTTCATCAAGAAGCGCTTCCCCAACATCTACAAGACCTGCAAGGGCTACGGACTCGACATCACCCGCAGGCCCATCCCCGTGGTCCCCGCCGCCCACTACCAGTGCGGAGGCGTCGTCACCGACCTCGCCGGACGCACCGGACTGCCCGGACTCTACGCCATCGGCGAGACCGCCTGCACCGGGCTCCACGGCGCCAACCGCCTCGCCTCCAACTCGCTGCTCGAAGCCCTGGTCTTCGCCCACCGCGCCGCCGAGGACGCCGCGGAAGAGGCGAAGAAGGCCGGCCCCGCCGTCGCCGTCCCGCCCTGGGACATCGGCCATGCCGTGGACTCGGACGAGGCCGTCGTGGTCTCGCATAACTGGGACGAGATCCGGCGCGCCATGTGGAACTACGTTGGCATCGTCCGCACCAACAAGCGCCTCGAACGCGCGCTCACCCGCATCATGATGGTCCAGCGCGAGATCCACGACTACTACTGGGACTTCCTCCTCACCTCCGACCTCGTCGAGCTCCGCGACATCGCCCTGGTCGCCGAGCTCATCGTCCGCTCCGCCATATCCCGCAAGGAGTCCCGCGGACTCCACTACAACCTCGACTACCGCGCCACCGAGGACGCCTGGAAAAAAGACACGGTCGTAACTCGGGAACAGGTGCATCATCGGGCGGCGTTTGCCGGCTGAGGCGGGAAGATTACGGCTTCAGGGAATGAGGTGAGGACAACGCTTGAGCCGGGGCCGGATGAGGGCCGCGGTCAAGACGGGGATGAGGAGCGCCAGTAAAGCGGCCGGGCCGGGTTCCGGCGCTCCGGCCGCGGCCAGGGCGCATCCCCACCACGGGCCGCCGCCATCACTCCAGATCACCGCCGCCGGCAGGGGCGGGCCATACTTCTGCTGGTATTCCCTGCCGTCCTTGATCCCGTCTCCATCCGTGTCCGGGTTGCACGGGTCCATGGCGGCGGAGAATTCCAACAGGTTGATCAGGCCGTCCTGGTCATAATCCAGGTTGGCGTCAAACTTGTCCGGCCTCATGCAGTAGCAATTCTCCTCCCAGTCGTCGGACATGCCGTCCCCGTCCGCGTCCGGGCCGCAGGGGTCGGTGGCCAGCAGGAACTCGGCGAGATCGGAGACCGCATCCAGGTCATGGTCCATGTCCGCCTGCGGGATCAGCGGCGTCAGGCAATAGTTCGAGAGCTCGTATCCGTCCGGCATGCCGTCGCCGTCGGTGTCGGGATTGGAGAGGCTGGTGCCGTGCAGGGTCTCTTCCATGTCCGGGGAAAGGTCCCGGTCAAAATCAATGGGCTGGTCCCACATAAACCGCACGCCGTCGGCGTGGCCGGTGGCGGCGTCGGGGAGGCTCGAGGGGTTGAAATCCGCGAGCACCAGCCCGTCGGCGGGCCGGCCGGAAAGAAACGGATACGAACCGGTCAGGTTCCCGTAGCCGTAATTCATGATCACGGAAAGACCATCCGGGCCCGCGTGATTGGACGCGGCCACGTCAAGCCAGCCGTCCCCGTTGAAATCGGCCAACTTCACCCGGCAAGGCCCGCCGCCAACCAGGATGCCCCTCCAAAACGCCAATCCGCCCGCGCCGTCGCCGAGCAGCACCAAGATCTGGTCCAGGCCCGACGACGCCACCACCGCGTCCAGCTTGTTGTCGCCGTTTAAGTCGCCGAGCGCCACGTCGGCATTGTCGTCGCCCACGGCTATCACCTCGGGAGCGCCGAATCCGCCCAGGCCGTCGCCCAGAAGCACGGAGATGGTATCGTCGCTGTAATTGGCGACGACCAGGTCCGCGGCCGAATCCCCGTCCACCGGACCCGCCGCCAGGCCCATGCAGTAGCCGCCCGCGTCGTAGGCCGTGACCGGGTTAAAAAAGCCGCCCGCGCTGCCGAGCAGGATCCCTACCTTGCGGTCGCCCCGCCGACACACCGCCACGTCGTCCCGGCCGTCGCCGTTGAAATCTCCGGAGGCGATCCCGTCCAGGCCGGGACCGGCCCCGATCCCGGAAATCTCCGTGAACGTCCCGTCCCCGTCGCCCCTGAAAACGATCAAGCTGTTATGGTCGTAGTCCGTGAGCGCCAGGTCCGGCACGGCGTCGCCCCCGAGACGGATCACCGCGGCGCCGCGCAGCCGGCCGCCCGGCGAATAGCTCTTGGCCTTGAAACTTTGATTGCCCTGGTTGACCAGGATCGTGTAGGACGGGCCGTCGTTGACCGCCACGATGTCCATGAGCCCGTCGCCGTTAAAGTCTCCGGAGGCCATCCGGAAGGGCGTGCCCGCCACGGAGCAGCCGTCGCCAACCTCGAATGCGATGGGATCATAGCGCCAGGCTTCGATGTGGCACGGATTGGTCCCCGCCAGGAACTCCTCCCGGTTCGCGGCCTGGTCGTGGTCAGGGTCCTCGGATGCGTCATCGCGCAACGGATCCAGACAGCTATATTGCTGCTCCCAGCCGTCGGGCATGGAATCGGAATCGCTGTCGTTCAACACGCACGGGTCCGTGCCCTGCCCGTATTCCACGAGCCCGGTCAGATAATCGGAATCGTAATCCGACCCGCCGTCAGGCGCGGCCGGCTGCATACAGGGATGGGCCGCTTCCCAGCCGTCGGGCATGCCGTCGGCGTCAGTGTCCGGGTCCAGGGGCGACGTGCCCAGTTGATACTCGGACAGGTTGCTGACCCCGTCGCCGTCCGGGTCCGCGCCGCCGTCGCCGGCCAGCGGGTCAAGTCCATAACCGACTTCCCAGCCGTCCGGCATGAGGTCATCATCGGAGTCCGCGTCGCACGGGTCCGTTGCGCGCTGGTACTCGGCGAGGTTGGCGAGCGCGTCCGCGTCATAATCCTGGCCGGCGTCGGAAAAGCCGGGATTCATGCAGCCATACTGAGACTCCCAGTGGTCCGGCATGCCGTCGCCGTCGCCGTCGTTGACCACGCACGGATCGGTCCCGCCCTGGTATTCCTCCAGGCTTGACTTGGTATCGTTGTCCGGGTCGAGCGCGGCGTCAGCAACCGCCGGATCAACGCAAGCATACAGCTCCTCCCATCCATCCGGCATGCCGTCGCCATCGGAATCTTCCGCCAGGCACGGATCGGTCCCGTGGTTGAACTCATAAAGATTGGTCTGATAATCGGAATCGTAGTCCTGCCCGGCGTCGGCGGCCAGGGGCAACATGCAGGGGTGGGCCGCTTCCCATCCGTCCGGCATGCCGTCGCCGTCGGCGTCGGCCGCGTTGCAAGGATCAAGTCCCGCCAGATATTCCTCCAGGCTGGTGGCGGTGTCCAGGTCCGGGTCGCCGTTCCCGTCCGCCTCCAACGCATCGAGACAGCCCTTCGACACCTCGAACCCGTCCGGCATCCCGTCGCCGTCGGTGTCCGGGTTGGAAACACTGGTGCCGTAAAGCACCTCGTCCGTGTCCGCCAGAACGTCATGGTCCGAATCCACCTCCGTCCCCATCTGGATTCTGACGGCAGTGCCGGTGAGGCAGGCGGCCACGTCCCAAGGCCCGGCATGGTCGAAATCGCCCGCCGCCACCCCGTAAATGGCCGAGGTGGGATGATAGGTCAAGGTCGGTGACGAAAAATGACCGTGGCCCAGCGCCACGTTGATGTACAGGCCGGGGGAGGTACTATAAGAGTCGCTGATAATGTCCAGCCATCCGTCTCCGTTGAGGTCGGCCAGACGAACCTGCCACGGATCATCGCCCCCCGCAAGACTAAGATACTCGGTGAAACCGCCCAAGCCGTCGCCCAGAAGGATGATCACGCTGTTGGTCCCGCTGGACCCGACCACCGCGTCCACCTTGGAGTCGCCGTTGATGTCGCCCAAGGCAACATCATGATTGTAGCTCCCCACATTGATCATGTTAGCGGCCCCGAACCCGCCCGACCCGTCGCCCAGCAGCACTGCAATGTTATTGTCCGTATAATTCGCTATGACCAGGTCCAACGCTCCGTCGCCGTTCACATACCCCGCCGCCGGGTGGCTACAGAAACCACCAGCGCCGTACGCCACCACCGGGTCAAACGTGCCCAACGCGTTGCCTAGACCAACTGCCACCAGGTTGGAGCCGCGCCGGCAAACCGCGAAGTCGTCAAGTCCGTCGCCGTTGAAGTCGCCCGCCACGATCCCGTCGGGACGCGAGCCGGCCGCCACCGTGCCCTGGTTGGTGAACGTGCCGTCGCCGTTGCCCCTCAAAATCAGGACGAGATTGTCGTCATAGTCGGAAATGACCAGGTCCGGGATCGCGTCCCCCGCGAGCTCCAAGACCGCCACGTCCCGCAACCGGTCGCCCGGATTGCCACCCGACACCGCAAACGTCCCGTCGCCCTGGTTCAGGAGCACGGAGTACCGGGAGTTGTCGTGAGCAACCGCGATGTCGCTCCAGCCGTCCCCGTTAAAATCCCCCGTCGCCATCCGGAACGGGGCGCTCGGGACCGTATAACTTACATAAGGGCTGAAGCCGATGGGGGAAGCGGCCAGGCCGCGAGAGAGTGGAAGGTTGACAACGATCAGCGCCGCGAGGACGGATACCAGCCAGGGAACGGAACCCGAGTAAGCTTCGCGCCGGTCAATAGCTCTCATGGCTTGCTCCTTTTGTACGGCCGACACTGCCCGGAAAAAGGCGCGCGCTCATCCCTCCCGGGCCTTCCGTATCGCATAATACCAACCCGCCAATCGCATGTCAATATTTATGGTCCTCTGTATTCGAGAGTGGATCATCTTCAGGCGGGGTCAAAGCATTTACACGACTCGACTGAGCTCGTCGAAGTCGGATGAAAACGGATGGGACGGCAGCCTGCGCGCCAAAGCTGCTCTCGCCTGCCGGAGCCATCCGGCGGGCAGGTCGGCGGCGGAACTCGGACACGGATCGGCACGGTTTTTCGGGACAATTATCCGTGCCATCCGTTTTCATCAGGAGGCTAAAGGATGAGAATAACTCTCGATGACCTGGAGCAGACCTCTTTATTCATGCCGACGGATTAAATACGGATCGCGCGGATCTAATCATTCTTGATCCGTGGAATCCGTTCCATCCGTTCCATCCGGGTAAAAATTCTTTCCGGCGCCGGCTATCCATCCGCCTTGCATTGCATAGAGCCAAATATTCTTCTTCTCTTTTTTCCCTTGGTGTTCTTGGCGGTTGAATTTCCGGATTCGTCTTCACGGCAGCGGCCCGGCCTTCACCGACAGCGGTCGCTCGAAGATGTTTTTCACGGCGGCGAGGCCGGAGGCGGTGGGCTCGGCCGGGAAGAGGATGTAGTTCTGCCAGTGGTACTCCTGCTTCTCCGGGACCTTGCCCTTTTCGTGGCAGGAGAAGCCGATTTCGAGGCGGCCCGGCGAATCGCCCTTCTTGCCGTCGTCCTTGGGGTCCTGGTCCCAGCGGCCGTCGCAGGTGAAATACTGCACGATGTCGTCATCGAGCTTCAGGGCCTGGAGCACCGCGCCCCTGGGCCCGTACAGGCCCCACCAGAAATGCGGCCGGTCGCCGGGCACCCCGCTCCGCGTCTCGTCCCGGATCACGAGCGGCTCCGAGTGGCCCGGATCAATGTAGTATGACCCGACCACGTCATTGGTAAGGTCCAGGCTCCAGTAAAACAGCAACGACTTGAACAGGGTGTTGGCCGCGGCCGGGAACTTGAAGTCCACCTCGTTGTTCTGGCCGCACCGGTAAAACGTCATGAACAGCTCGTTGCCGTACTGGAACGAGATGGCCCCGAAGTGCACGCTCATGATCTCGTCCACGATCACCCGGACCGGACCGTCAATCACCGCGATGTCCTCAACCTTGATGATGCTCTCCGGCGCCGCCAGCGTCAGGCTCCGCTCGCCCGCCATCTTGCCTTCCATGCCCACGCGCTGCCGGTCCAGCACGTCGTCCGACAGGGCGCCCCCCGCCATCCTCATCCGCAGGCGGTCGTAATTGATCCTGCCGACTTTATAGCCGAGCTCGAACTGCCGGCCGCGGATGTAAACCGCCCCGTCGTAAGCCACGTAGTCAACGTAATCGCTCAGCCCCTCCGCCGGCTTTCCCCCCGGAACCTCCACCAGGTACGCCCACGCCAGGCCGCCGTCAACCGGGTCCCGGAGCTCGAGCTCCGCCCCCCCCGTAACGCCCGCCGGACGCTGACCCGCCCCCATCCGGTCGCCGCAGTCGCTCGCCATGAACGAGATCTCGTCATTATCGTCCAGGAGCTTCCCGTCGCGGTCCCGGTTCTTGTCCTGCGGGAAAACGTAACGGCCCAGCGCGTCAACCTTGTCAACCTGCGCCGGCGCCTGCTTGCACTTCCCGTTGCGGCACGTGTAAAGCCGGAGCGACCCAACCTCCGACCCCCGAACCGCGGCCACGTCCCGGCCACGCACCACCACGAAGTCCTCCGTCCGCGTGAGCCCGCGCTTCTGCGAAAACACGGAGGCGGGAATCAAAAAACACGTCAAGATCATGGCCCCGGCGAAAAGCGGCCAGAACATCCGCAATGCCCCGGACATTGTCCGCGCTCTCATCCAGCTAACATGTTGTTTTCCGGCCAATTTCATCATTCCCTGCGCTCGACCACGGATCAGGCCGATAATTAATGGCCCGAATCCAGATTTAATTTTAAGGCCTGAATTCCCCGATTGCAACCCCCGAAACCTTTTTAAGAATCCTGCTTCTTTTTACGAACCCGCTTTTCTGCGGCCGCATCTAAAAGAAAGGAGGGATGCGTAATCCCCCGAAAAATCCGGGAGTTGAACTTTTTTGATTTTTTCAGTTGACTTATTGAAAAAAATAGGGGATATTCATATTGGAAAATTTTGCACCCAAAACTTGGCAGCCGATGGCATGAAGATACTTGACAGATACGGCAATGTGGTGTTTGACACGGTTGCTGCCAAGGTCGCGACCAAAGAAGGCACGATCAAAGAGGCCATGGAGGCGGCGGTCAAAATGGGCCGGTCGCTCAGCGGGGCGCACCTGTACAACCAACAGCTCCGGGACCTGAAGGTCCCGGGCGCCATGCTGGCCGGCGCGGACCTCCGCGAATCCAATCTCGCCGGGGCCGACCTCAGCGGAGCTGACCTCTCCAAATCCGACTTGAGAATGGCGATCCTCCTTGGCGCCAACCTGCGGGGCACGGACTTAAGCGGAGCCAACCTCCGCTTTGCCGTCCTCGCCGACGCCGACCTTGCCGGCGCCAACCTCGACGGCGCGGACATCACCGCCACCGACCGCGAGCGCGAGCTCATCGGCCAGGGAGTCGGAACCGGCTACATCATCGTCAAAAAACGCCGCAAGGCCGGCTGAACCCGGCGAACGCTTCAAAGCCTTTTTCAACGCCAAGGCGCCAAGACCGCCAAGGATCGCCAAGTAAACTTGGTTTTTCTTTGCGCCGGTATGCAAAAAAGCTCAATAATTTTTCCCCCGACACCCTTGGCGAACCGGCCGGCGGGAGAGCCTGGAAAAAATCTATTGCATGGAAACCGGCATTGGCTTGTAATAAAATAATGATCCTTGGCGTTCTTGGCGCCTTGGCGGTTTTCCTGTCCGCTTATTCGGGACAGCACTGATTAAACTTGGCCATACGCTTCGCCGCCCAGGAGGTGTTATCATGACCGAGGCTTCGCAAAAGGCGCTCTCCATTCTCCGCGACCCCACCCAGTTCTCGTGGTACGTGGTCCCCATCTTCGTGCTCGTGCTCTACGTCTACACCTCGGAGATCGAGAAAAGGAACTGGAACATCATTCTGGCCGGGCTCGCCTTCTGGGGCATGGACTGGTTCAACGAGATCTGGAACGGCCTCATTCTCCATTTCACCGGCCGCTCCGCCTTCTGGACCACGCCCGGCCACAGTGCCTACGTCATCCTGATCGGCCTCAACGTCGAGATCACCCTCATGTTCGCCATCCTCGGAATCGTCTGCATCAAGATGCTGCCCCAGGATAAAAACCTCAAGGTCCTCGGAATCCCCAACCGCTGGTTCTTCGCCGTTACCAACTCCGTGCTCTGCGTCATCGTCGAGATCGTCCTCAACGCATTGGGCGCCCTGGTCTGGGAATACCCCTTCTGGAACTTCCCCAACGTCATCCTCATCTTCCTCATCGGATACCTCCCCTTCATGGCCGTGTCATTCTGGGTCCACGACATGACCTCCCGACGACGACAGCTCGCAGTGCTCGCAGTCATCTTCGGAGTGGACATCATCGGCATCGCCCTCTTCATGGGCCTGCTCCACTGGATCTGAGGCCCTCGGCCCGGCGTTGAAAAATCTCGAAGAAGGGGTCAGGTCTCGACATTAGACATTTCCTTTATCTTATAGCAATAAATATTCGCGTTCTCAAGAGAAATGTCTAATGTCGAGACCTGACCCCCAAGCTCCCACGGGAGGGGATGGACGAAAAATGCGTAATGGGGAATGGCAACGGAAAGCGGCGCGCGGAGAGAAGAATGAGGTAGCTAATGTTAAATGTTAAGACCTGACCCCAATCTCCAGCTCCTGGACGGCCACGGGAGGCATGAAAACTGATGATGGAAACCAAGCGAGTCGTGTGCAGCATGTGCGATTTGTCCTGTACCTTGGAGGCTCATATCAAGGACGGCCAACTGGATCGGCTGACGGGTTTTAAGGATCATCCCATTAATCCCAACGTTTTCTGCAACAAGGCGGCAAGGGCCAAGGAATGGTTTTACAACGACCGGCGTCTCCTCCATCCTCTTAAAAGAAAGGGAGAGCGGGGAGCGGATCAATGGGAGACAATAAGCTGGGATCAGGCCATGGACGAAATCGCCGAGCGCCTTAAAAAAATTGTGGCGGACCACGGCCCTGAAGCTTTCGCTTGCTCATCCTCGGAATATAATTGCCAGGTCAGCAGCGGCTCCACCAGACGCTTCATGAATCTGTTGGGGAGCCCCAACTACATCAGCGGAGTGTCCCTTTGCTTCGGCAATACCGCGGCGGTCAACAGCATGACGTACGGCGGGTTCCCCTTCTCCGATTTCGAGCAGACCCGTTGCATCGTATATTTCGGTCACAACCCCAAACCCAATGTATGGGCCGGTGAATACCAGCGACTGAAAGCAGCACTCAAAAGAGGCGCAAAGTTCATAGTAATGGACCCGAGAAAGAGCCACTGCGCCAAGCTTGCGGACATCCACCTGCCCCTCAGGCCGGGCACGGACGCGGCAATGGCCCTGGGATGGCTCAACGTTACCATGAACGAGGGACTTTACGACAAAGAGTTCGTCACGAAATGGTGCACGGGCTTCGACGATTTGAAGAAACGAGTCGATGAGTATCCGCTCCCGCGCGTTGAAAAAATCACCGGCGTGCCCGCCAAGCTCATTCGGGAAGCAGCCCGGATGTACGCTACCACCAAGCCCGCGATCATTCCCTGGTCCGTCATAACCGATCAGCAGCGAAACAGTACGTCCGCGCTGCGCTGCCAGAGCATATTGAGGGCCCTCACCGGAAACCTTAACGCTCCGGGAGGCGACGTGATGCTGTCGCTCAACCCGGCGATCGTTTCGGAATCCGAGATCGAGCTTCACGAAGCCTTGCCCCTGGAAAAACAGGACCTGCAATTGGGAGCCGACGATTACCCGTTAATGACCTACAAAGGCCAGCGCGCCTTGAACGAACATAGGGAGAGAGTGTGGGGCCGGCCGTACATGAATCTACTCAAAGGCCAATACATGGCCCATCCACCAGCTGTGTTCAAGGCCATGCGTGAAGGAGTCCCCTACCCGGTCAAGGCTTTTTTCGCGGTGGCCAATAATACCCTTATGTGTTACACCAATCAAAAAGGCATCTATGAGGCTTTGACCAAGCTCGACCTCTTAGTCGTCAACGATATCTTCATGACGCCAACCGGGCAGTTGGCCGACTACGTGCTGCCGGGAGATTCTTTCCTTGAGCGCCCAGTGCTAATTAACGCCCAGGAATGGATCAACTCCTACTTCGTCTCACCCCAAGCCACCGAGCCGCCAGGCGAGTGCAGAGACGTCTACCACTTCTGGCGCGAACTGGCCGTCCGTATGGGCATGGAAGAGCACTTCCCCTGGAAAACCCTGGAAGAACTTTACGACTACCGGGTCCGGGGAACCGGACTGACATGGAAGCAACTTTCAGATAACTTCTTTTCTTCGCCTTCTCCTCCGCCTAAAGTTGCTCCCATGATGGCCAAAGGGATGAAGGTCCTCGCCCGACTCGGCATGTTGTCGAAAGCCGAGTCCATGGCCTTGGGGCTGATCCGAGGCCGTCGCAAACTCTGGGAGACCTTCGAGCGAAGGAATATGCCCAGGCTGCAAAAGTTCTTCGAGGACAACACGATCCTCGTGCCCTATCCGCACGAAAAACTCGGCTTCGCCACTCCCAGCGGCAAAGTTGAGCTGTCCTCGACTATGATGGAAGACCTGGGTCTGGACCCGCTGCCCTACTGGAATGATATAGGACTCCCGGGAGACGCCGGAGATTCAACGGAGGACGACTACCCCCTTCAACTATGCGTCGGACTGCGTGAAGATGAATATTTTCATTCCGCGGGAAGACACGTCGAAAAAATGCGCAAGAGCCGTCCCGAGCCTCTGGCCATCATCCATTCCGACGTCGCTGCCCGACTAGGCGTCAAGGAGGGCGACTGGGTGCACGTGGAAACGACTTGGGGGAAGGTGGAAATGAAGGCCTCGATCAGCGCTGAAACCCATCCCGACCTCGTGATCGTCCCCCACGGTTGGTGGAAACCGGAGCTGGGAAATGACCATCAGGAGTTTTATGGAGTGTGGAAATATTCCGATGGCGTCCTGCTGGATGACGACCCCGCGCATTTCGACCCCGAGCAGGGCCTGCCCGACCTGCGCGGCGCCAGGAGGTGCCGGGTAAGTTTGATGGGGGAGGAATAATTGTTGGTTTCGAAACCTTTTGGCGCTCGGGCACTCAACCCGCCATAGCAATCATCCCGTGGGCCGGGCCTTCCTTGACCACGGTCCCTTCATCCGTGGTCAGGGTCATCTTCACGCGGCCCTCGAAACGCAAATCAAGCGGTTCTTCGGCGAAGATGGGGTCAGGTCTTAACATTTAACATTAGCCTCCTGGTTCTGTTCCCCGGGGCCACATTTTCTGGTCCCGTTCCGCATCCTTCATTTTCCGGTCCATTCCTTCGCTTAATCTTTTGCCATCCTATCTCTTGATCCCGGAGGGATCGTAGAGAATAACCCAGCGATTCATCGCTGGGAGGGCCCGGCGCCCTGGTCCATCGAATCCCTGAGGGATGATGGAGGTTCTGCCCAGGGTCTTTTTGCACCTCCGGCGCCATGCTTCTGGCCCGGCGTTTTTATGTCCATGCTCCCCTTCGGGGGCCGGGGTCAGACCCCTGTTTAACTCTGTCCACGGGCTGCCTTCGCTTCCCGGCATTACTTTTTTTCCTGTTGGGGTGCGACCAATTTACTAATTATAGGAGGGCTTGTTTTCCGCTGGGCGGAGCGAGGAGAAGATGGTGAGCATGGTTCTACGAAATATTTTATTGTCAACTTGCGCTCAACATTTAGGGCGGCAATTCCGTGGCCTTTCTTGTGGCCTGAAATTCGGGCGCGGCTGGCCTAAAGTTCGGACACGGGTGGCCCAAAGTTCGGACATGGGTGGCCGGAGGGGCGGACGCGTCTGGTCCAGCACCCGGGCCACGGAGGCCCGAATTCAGACCGCCAAAATGGAAGGGCGCGCGCGTAACCCTCGGGTTTTCATGAAAAGCGGTCCGAAAAAGGGCGAGAAAATTTCCGGCAACGGCTTCTGTGGCCTTAAGTCTATGCCAGGTAACAGGTCTATTAGAGGAAAAGCGGTGGTTGCATTTTTTTGGTTATTGTTTGAAGCGCGCGCGGGGGAAGGGGTCTTTACTTTTTGCTTAACGATGCCATTAATCAGGCGGCGCAGTCATGGTTCAGGCCCGGCCCAGGATGACGTCCTGGAGCACGGGCATTTTTTCGGCGGGAGCGACGACGATGAGGACGTCGCCGGGTTCGAGCCGTTCGTTCGAGGTGGGGTTGAAGGTGTATTGGCCGGAGGCGCGCTTGATGGCGAGCACGATCATTCCGGTCTTTTTGGGGATTTCCATTTCCTGCAGGGTCTTGCCGGCGGAGGGCGAGCCTTTGGGAATGGAGGCCTGCTCCATGCGCAGGGTCTCGCCGGTGCTGCGCATCATGACGTCGAGGAAGCCGACCACCTCGGGCCGGAGCAGGGTGGAGGCCATGCGCGCGCCGCCGATGGCGTTGGGCATGACCACGTGGTTGGCCCCGGCGACGCGGAGCTTATTGTAGTTCTCGGTGCGGATGACGCGGGCGGTGATAACGATTTTCGGGTTCATGCTGCGGGCGGTGAGGGTGATGAGGAGGTTATCGGAGTCGGACTCGGTGGCGGCGATCAGTCCGCGGGCCTTCTCCACCCCGGCCTCCGCCAGCATCTCGTCGGTGGTGGCGTCGCCGGCCAGCGCGATCAGGCCCGGGTAGAGCTTCATGATCTCCTCGATCACCGCCGGGCTTTTCTCGACCACCACGCAGTCGGCCTTGACCGCCATGAACTCGGCGAGCACGCTCCGGCCCGCCTGCCCCAGTCCGCAGATAATGAAATGGTTTTTCATCCGGCTGATCCTCGATTTGGTCCAGGCTTGTTGAAACAGAAGGCGGAACTCGCCCTCCACGAAAAACGCCACCAGGCTCACCGTGAGCAGGGTGGTGCAGGCGAGCCCCGAAAAGATCAGGGTGATGGTGAACATGCGTCCGGCCGGGTCCAGCGGCACGATCTCGGAGTAGCCCACGGTGGAGATGGTGATCACGGTCATGTACACCGCGGTCATCGGGTCCACGTGCTCCAGCACCGCGTATCCCACCGACCCGTACACCAGCACCAGCCCCAGGAACACCAGGGCCGCGTATATCTTTTTAGCGCCCGACATGGGGGTCCTACGAACGCTTTTAATTATAAGGCATCCGGCGGCGGCGGCGCAACGGGAGCGGGTTCAGGGCAGGGCGTAATAGTCGAGGCGCAGCGGCTGGGCCGGCGCGGGCGAGGCCGCCGGCAGCGTGATCCAGATTTGCGCGTCCTTGATATAGTACTGGCCGGGCGCCGGGTCAAGGCCCTGTTGGAGATTGCGGTTGAGGCCAAACGGGCCGCCGCTTCCATTAAGCCGCGTGTCGAGCGGCGGCCCGTATTCGCTCATGATGGCCGGACGGCCGAGGCCCGCGGTGTAAACCGCAACCCCCCGTTCCGGGATGGTCCCGGCGAGCTTCCAGGGCCCGGGCTCGACCTCCCGCCGGAGCGCCTCCAGCGCCTTGACCTTGACCTCGGACTCTCCATCCCCCGGATACAGCTCCGAAGACATCCGGTAAAAAAAGAGCTGCGACGTGATCAGCTTCTTCTTCCCCGCCTGGTCCGCGGCCGCGGACAGGATCCGGGAATCCAGCGACCCCGACCGC
This sequence comes from bacterium, assembly GCA_035527835.1. Classification (GTDB taxonomy): domain Bacteria; phylum RBG-13-61-14; class RBG-13-61-14; order RBG-13-61-14; family DATKZS01; genus DATKZS01. The sequence continues at coordinate 11,483 of DATKZS010000192.1, read as the reverse complement.
GCCCGCACATACGGCCCGAGCTCGCCATCCAGGATCCGCGTCGTGCCGAACTGCTCCACGCCCTCCGCCATCATGGCCAGGAACGCCGCGCGCTTTGCCTCGCTCAGCCCCTCTCCAAAATCCATGTGGGTCCATCTTGCCCACTGCCACAGCCCCGACTGCCACGGCCGCGACACATAGCCTATCCCCAGCCCGCACGCCATGACCCAGATCATGATGGCCGCGCCCGCCCGCCGGGACCGCCGCCGGAGCGCCTGCTCCACCGCCCCCAACCCGGCGGCCGCCGCCAGCGCGAACACCGGCCACGCCGTGATCCGGTAGCGCGAGACGTAATAAACGCTGGAATAAAACCCGAGGTGCCAGAGCACCGCCATCCCCGCGGGCCGGCCCGGCCGGTCCTTCAACAGGATCCACAACCCCGGCGCCAGGAGCAAAAGCACCGCGGCGTCGTTCATCCAGTCGGCGGCGAGCAGGAGCTGGGTCACGGCGGCGGGCCACGGCCGTCCGAACTGCCCCCCCCTGATCCAGTCGGTCGCCGCGCCGTCGAGCAGGAACAGGCTCATGAGCCCGCGGTTCCAGACCATGGACGCGGCCTGTCCGGTCCGTTCCCGCACGCACTCCCCGGCCCGGCGCCTCAGGAACCGGTCCCGGGCCTTCCAGGGGATGGAAGGGTCGGAGAAGTAAAGCACGCGGTTGGACAGCGGCGACACCCGGGCCGCCCGCGCCGCGTCCTTTTCCCGGAAGCTCATCCGCTCGTTGTCCTGCGACGGGTCATCGAGCGACCCGCAATACGCCCAGACGTAGGTGTTGCCCGTGTAGGTGCTCACGAAAATCCACTCGCCGAACGCCGCGCGCGCCGCCAGCACCGCGGGGACGGTCGTCGCCAGGGCGGTCACGCCGCATACGATCCAGGGCAGCGCATGGGCCCGGAATTCCCGCTCCTTGATCGCGTAACCGAGGCCCAGCAGCGCGAGCCCGGCGAACAGCAGGCCCGATTCCGCCTTGTTCAACACCATCAGCCCGGCCGCGACCCCCGCGAAAAACGCCGGCGCCACGCGCCGCGGACGCGCCAGCATCGCCTGCACCAGGTTGAGCGAGACCATGAGCAGCAACGCCCCCAGCGGCTCGCGGTAAAAACGCGCCGAATAGAACAGGCCGTCGGGGAAAGCCGCGAACAGCCCGGCCGCGATCAGCCCGGTGCGCGCGCCCGCCAGGCGTTGGCCGAGCCGGTACACGAGGGCCGTGGTGGCCGCCAGCATCACGCCCTGCGCCAGGCCCAGCCGGAACGTGGACAGCCCGGTCAAATGCATGGCCAGACCCAGCAGGAAAGGATACAGCACCGGACGCGTCGGCGCCGGAGGATGGGCCCCCATCCGAATCAGGAACCCCTGGAACAGATACGTCAGGTCGTCGTCCTTGGGCCACGTGTCCGGGCACAGAAGATTCAGCGCCACCACCAGCGCGAGCTGGACCACCAGGATAATGATGATCCCACGACCCCGCCCGATCCGTCCGCCCATGTTCATGCCCGCCTCGTCCATTCCGCCGCCCGCCAACCTCCGATCGTTAAATCCTAGAACTAACCTGAACCATATTCAAACGGGACGGGACGCGCCGCCCGGGAATTGTTGACCCGGGCCGGCGTTTAAGGATATAAAGGTGCAGGCGGGAAACGGCAAAACAAGGAGGTCGCCGATGGACTCGAAAAAACTCTGGCGTATCGGGATCGGGCTTTTGGCCCTGGCGCTGGCCGCCGGCTTGCTTTATGTCCTGCGTAACGCGCTGGTCCCGGTTTCGGTGGCCGTCTTCCTGGCCTACCTTTTGGACCCGGTGATAGACCGCCTGGAGGCCCGCAAGATCCCCCGCTCCGCGGCCATCTTCATCCTGGCCGGCGTGCTGTTCGTCGTGGCCGGAGTGGTGGGCGGGTTCCTGGCGGTGCAGGCCCAGCGCGAGATGGTGGCGCTGTACCACGACCTGCCCAAGTACCTCGAAACGGCGCAGGGCTCTCTGGGGCCCAAGGCCAAGGAGTATTTGGGGATCGAGCTTCCGGCCACGCTCCAGCAAGCCATTGCCGAGGCCAAGGCCCAGCTCGCCAACATAGACCCCGCCGCCCTCAAGCCCGTCTCCAACCTCGTCGGAAAAATCACCCGCAGCACCCTGGCCTTCGTCTCCTGGATCCTCGGACTCGTCATCATCCCCGTCTTCCTCTTCTATTTCCTCCGCGACTGGGACCGGCTCAAGTACGACGTCCTCGAATACGTGCCCCTTTCCCACCGCGACTATGTCAGCTCCAAGGCCCGCCAGATTGACGAGATCCTCGGCGCCTTCATCCGCGGACAGCTCACCATCTGCGTGATCCTCGGCGTGCTCTACAGCGCGGGCCTCATGCTCACCGGAATTGACCTCGCCGTCGTCATCGGATTCTCCGCCGGAATCCTCTTTATCGTGCCCTACCTCGGAACCATCCTCGGAATCATCGCCGCCTCCATCATGGCCCTCTTGAAGTTCGGGATCTCCTGGCAGCTCATCGGGGTATGGGCCGCCTTCGGTGTGGCCCAGCTCCTCGAAGGCACCCTCATCACCCCCCGCGTCATGGGAGACCGCGTCGGGCTATCACCCGTCATCGTAATCTTCGCCCTCCTCGTCGGCGCCGACCTCCTCGGAATCCTCGGAATGCTCATCGCCGTGCCCTGCGCCGCCGTCATCAAGGTCTTCGTCAGGGAAGGACTCGACAAATACCGCGCCTCCTCATTCTTCCAGGAAAAGGACTCCCCGGAAAAGGACTCCCCGGAAAAGGACCAGGCCGGCCCGGCCTGAGCCGCCAACTCCCCTTGAGGGGCTAGCTTGCCATCAATAGGGGCGCGGGTGATATCAATAGAGGCTCTTAAGAGATTACTCAAATCATCACTCTTGTCCAAAATAGGCCGCAAGAAAACTGTCAAGACGCCAAGAGCGCCAAGGATCGCCAAGTAAATCATGATGTTTCTTCGCGGCCCGGCAAAGAACAGCTCCGGAGCGTTGGCCCCAACCGGCTTGGCGAACCGGCCGACGGGAGCGCCAAGCCAGAAACATTCGCACTCAAGCCTTCTTAAAATCGTGTTAAAAAATAATCCTTGGCGCTCTTGGCGTCTTGGCGGTTCTCCGGTCCGTTTATTTTGGACAGCACTGTCAAATCATAGTTCATCGTAACCTCCTGAAATTTAACAAGTCACAAAAATTTCCCCTGATCTGCGACAGATTTTGCTTGACAATAAAGTATTACATGGTACTATAAGTGACTAAAGGAGACAAGAAATGGTTAAAAATGGTATAAAGGTGATATGTAATGCTTTATGGTCAATTGTGCGAATACCGGGGATAAACATGACAAATGCAGGACCAGCCGAAGCCCCCAAAACTTTAACCGGCGATATCAAATTCGACTTGACCATCCAGAAAGGGGATGAAAATGAGCGAGAGAACTGACGAAAAAGCCGCGCGGCGCAACGCGCTGAAGAACGTCAAATGGGTGGCGCATTATCTAAGCGTAACCAGGAATACCGTTCACCAATGGGTCTTGGAGGGCCACATCCCGTATATCAACCTGGGCGTGGCCGGCGGCAGGCGCATCATTCGCTTTGACCCCGAAACCATCGAGACCTGGCTTGAGGAGCGGAGCTACCAGTCGGCTCAAGAGGACCCCCATCAGGAAAAACTAAAAGCAGATATCGAGTCGGATAAACAAGATCTAGAGTGATAGCTGGACCCCTACCTTTCGGACAACTATAGGAGATTACTATGGAAAATGAAAAGAATTTGTCGAATACAGACCCCGAAACCTTGCGGGCGAGCCGGAGAGACATGATCCGGGCCAGGGCCGGCGCCGAGGCCAAGTTTGCTTTTTACATCCATTTGGCGGCCTATGTTATGGTCAACCTTCTGCTCATCTTCATTAACGCCATGACCACTCCGCTGTTTTGGTGGGTTCAATGGTCGCTCATGGGATGGGGCTTCGCGCTTCTGATCCACGCGCTGATCTCCTTCTTACTGCCCGATCTGTTCGGCGCAAGACGCCGGATGTACAAAAAGGAACTGACCAGACAAGTGGGCAAATGACCTCCCCGGCCGGCGGCGAAAGCGAAAGGGGGTCAGGTCTCAACATATAACATTCGACTTGACTTCCTGCGCGGATTGTTATAAGGTTTAAGCATGGCCCGGCCGTGGAGGATAGAATTCCCCGAGGCGGTGTACCACGTCACCGCCCGCGGCAACAACCGCGCCGCCATCGTCCTCGATGATTCCGACCGGCGGGACTTCCTCGGCCTGCTCGCCGCCGCCGCCCTCCGTTTCAACCTCAAAATCTTCGCCTTCTGCCTCATGACCAACCATTACCACCTCTTCCTCCGCACCCCCGACGCCAACCTCACCCGCGCCATGCACTGGCTCAACGCCACCTACACCATCCGCTTCAACCGCCGCCACCGCCGCGCCGGCCACATCTTCCAGGGCCGGTACAAGGCTCTGCTCGTCGCCGACACCGCGCATTGGAGCGTCCTCTCCATCTACATCCATCTCAACCCGGTCCGCGCCCGCATCGCCGACCACCCCGCCGATTACGAGTGGTCGAGCTTCCGCGACTATACCCGCGCCCGCCCGCGCTACGACTGGCTCCGGCCCAACGACGTGCTCGCACCCTACGGCGTAAGTCCCGCCGCCCGCCGCAGAAGATACACCGCTGACCTCATGGCCCGGTCCGCCGAGCGCCGCGCCTACTGGAAGGATTTTCAGGCCGCGATGACGGAGGCGGCGAGGGAGGAGATGCAGACCCTCGCCCCGCGCCATCCGCCGCGAGGAAACAAAGCTACGGTCCCCGAATTCAAACTGGCATCGCCCCGCCCGGACCTCCCCATGGGTCTGGCCCAGATCGCCGAGCTCTTTGGAACGGACGCGCAACGGCTCGTGTCCACCCGCCGCAACGGCCCGGCCCGCCTGGCCGCATATTGGCACTTGACCCGGAACCTCGGCATCAGGTACGTTGATGTTGGAGTTGCCTTCGGCGTCACCGGCTCCGCGGTAGGCATGGGCGTAAAGCGCTTCGCAGCGATGCTCAAGACCGAAAAGTCGTTGCAGACCATCGCGAGGAGGCTTATGTTGTATGTTGAGACCTGACCCCAGTCTTCTTTGACCCGGAACCTCGGCATCAGGTATGTTGATGTTGGAGTTGCCTTCAGCGTCACCGGCTCCGCGGTAGGCATGGGCGTAAAGCGCTTCGCAACGATGCTCAAGACCGAAAAGTCGTTGCAGACCATCGCGAGGAGGCTTATGTTGTATGTTGAGACCTGACCCCAGTCTTCCAGCGCGGTATATGTTGAGACTTGATCTTCTTAACCCTCATGGCGCCGGAGGCGTCGGCGCCGCCAGTGCCTGTTCCACCGCCCGGCCCGGGATCGCATAGATCACCACCGCTCCGCGCTCCACCATCCGGGCCTGTTTCAAATACGGATAAAACAACCGGTCCGCCGCGTACTTGAACTTGTTGTTGTAGTACCCGATGTTCAGGAGCCACAGCGTCGCGTCCGCCTGGACCGGCGCCGCCCGCGTCAGCTCATCGAGCAGGCGCCGAAGCTCCTCCGGGCCCGAGATGATCCACGGCTCGCGGTCGTAGAAGCAGCTCACCCCTTGCCACGTCACCCGCGTAAGGCCGCCCTCCACGCGCCGCGCGCTTCCCGGGCCCGCCGAAAACTCCAGGTAGTCGCCCGCCTGGCCCGAGCACAAAACAACGTCGCCCGGCCGCGCGTTCCCGTTCAGGTACGTGAAAATATTGTCGTACACCTGCTTGCCGGTCGTGAATTCCGAGACCGCGGCCTGCTGATATTCCCGCAGAAAATCCGACCGCCCGTACAGCGCCATCACCGGCAGCGTGGACAGGATGACCGCGCCCGCCGCCGCCGCGCTCAGCCCGCCCCGCGCTCCCGCCCCTTCCCCGCCGCGCCGGAGCAACCTCCCCGCCGCCGCCAGCGCGTACTGCACCCCCGACCCGCAGAGCAGGGCCATGAACGGAAAAAGATACATGCTGTGCCGTGAACCAGACATCGGATACAAACGCAAAATGGATAATGCCAGACCGAAAAGCACGCTCAGCCCCGCCGCCGCCAGAGCCTCCCGCCGCGACTTCCACAACGACCAGCACCCGACCACTGAAAATACCCCCGCCGCCGCCGCGAACCACGGATGAAACAGGAACGACCCCAGTTGGGAAAGGTTGTGCGCCAGCTCCGGCAGGCTCCGCGCGAACCCCAGGTCCAGATACCCCGCCACCCATTCCCGCCGCGATTCCGAGATCCGCGACAAATGAAAATAATAAAGCGCAAGACCGAGCGCCGCCGCCGGCGCGTGCAGCGCGAAGTACTCCCCGAATTCCCGCGCCGGACGGCGCTGGGCCGCCATCCTCAAGAACCACGCCCCGCTCACCGCCATGAGCGCGATCACCGCCGAGTAGTGCAGCGAAAGCGACAGCAGCATCAACAGCGCGTACCCGTAGGCGTGTCTCCTCTTCCCGTCCGCCGCGTACGCCAGGTAGGACCACCACGCCAGCGCGAGGCACAAGCAAAGGAGCGAATAGGGCCAGATCACCTCCGACAACAGCGTCGCCCCGTACCCGAACGACGCCAGGTAAGCCATGACTATCCCCAGGACCTCGCCGCCAACCTCCCGCCCCAGATAAAAGAAAACCACGATCAGCGCGACGCCCGGAATCAGCGAGCTCGACTTCAGGAAATAAAATCCGCGGCCCAGCTCCAGCAGGTAATGGACCGGAAAAAAATGCAGCGGCGGGTGAGCCTGCGTCGTGAGACCGGACCACACCCCCGCAAGACCGCTCGCCCCGGAAATGTGCAGAATCAGGATCTCGTCCGGCGACAGCCAGTACGAACCCAGACCCCACACCCGGACCAGCAGTCCCGCGCCCGCCAGCCACGCCACCACAACGACCGTCAACCGGCCACCGCTGCTCCCTGACCCACCCTGTTCCATCGGCCCCGCTCCGCCGCCCTCACCCGCGACACACCACTCTCAAGGTCCGCGGCCGCCCCCACCCGCGCCACACCACTCTCAAGGGGCGCGGCCTCACCCGCGCTCTCCCGCTCACTTCCGCCCGAACAGCCGCCTTAAAAACCCCTTGATCCTTGACGCCGGCCCGAGCTTTTGAACCGCCGCCCGCGCCGGGGCCGGCATCTCCTCGATCGAATCGTACCTCCGCCCGTTCACCGTATAACTCCGGCTCACCTCGGCCGTGACCCGCACCGGACCCTGGCCGCTCCCCTCGACCACGTCCGGTATGCCGTCCCCGTCACGGTCCGTTAGCAGCTCCTTGATACCCGCCCGCAACTCCTTGCGCGCGACCTTCTTCACCCCGCCGTGCGCTTCCGCCTCCGCCCGCGCCTTCCCCGCTCCGCCCTTGAAATCCTTCTGCACCACGTCCAGCACCCCGTCCCCGTCCGAATCCACCAGCTCCCGCAACTCCTCCGGCACCTCCTCCAGACTGCTATATACCCGGCCGTTGATGCTGATCTTGATCTTCACCCGACCCTCCTCATCCAACCCCCTGCAAGAAAATTCAACCACAAAGACACCAAGGGAACAAAGGAAATAAAAGGTCTTCTTTTTTACTTAATACCCTTGGTGTCTTGGTGGTTATCTTCTCTTCTTTCTTCTCTCACTGATACTCCCTGATCCTCTCGTCCAGCTCCTCGAACGGGAACAGGTTGCGGTAGTCCGTGAGACCGGCCAGCGCCCTGGAGTGCTGCCGGATCCCCGCCTCCTCCAAGATGGCCACCGGGTTCAGGCCGCCGATCACGATCGCGCCCACCCGGCCCTCCGATACCGGGATCTCCAACAGCGGACGGCCCGGCCAGCCAATGGTCAGGAACCCGCCCAGCCCGATCTTCTCCAGCTTGTGCGCCAGCTCGATCACCCGGTCCCGAGCCTCCGCCGGCACCTCCCGGAAACCAACCCCGATCCGCCCGCTCCCGCTCCCCGTCGCCCCCAGATAATTGGTCATGCCCGAGCTGATGAAAATCTCCAGCGGGTCCAGGCTCGTCCCCTCGTACGTGATGATCTCCACGAACCGCGTCGGCTTCTTGCCCTCGAGCTCCAAAAGACCCCCGAACCGCGACGTCGTCGGAATGCCGTGCTGCAACAACACGCCGTTCAGCGTGATCGAGCACACCGTCCCGATCCCCACCATCTGCTCCGGTACGATGACCTCCCCCAGACGCTCGCCCGGGCCCAACAGCGCCAGCAATCGCCCCATCGCGTAACCCGCCGCGAAAACCCGACGCATCAGCGGTGCCGCGGCCGCGAGCTTGCCCCGCTCGATCATGCTCAGGTTGATCACCACCGCCCCCGTCCGGCTCGCCAAATCGAAGCTCATCCGGTACGTCATCTGGTCAATCTTCGCCGCCAAAAACCCAACCTTCTCGAACACCCGCGCCGTCCCCAGCTCCTTGAGACCGCCCGCCGTGATCACCCGCCCCCGCTTGCCAAGGTTCTCCGTGAGGCCGTCCCGGTCCATACCCAAAAGATAAAACCGCACCGTCCGCTCGCTCACCTCGTGACCCATCGCCATAAGCTGCTCCGTGATCCTCGAGCTCCCCAGCGAACGGTCAGCCTCCTGAAGAATCCGCAAAATCGCCAGACGCTTCTTCTCCGTCTTCTCGTTCATGGCCCCAAACCATACCGCAACCAAAGCCGATTGTCAACCCGATTCAGGCAAATTTGCCGCCCTTTTCCCGCCACGATCCCGGCAAAAGAATAGGAGAAAACACTAAAAAAAGCGGATTTAATACCATAATCAAGGTACCGGCTCCGTGAACCATCCCAATGACCCTGAAAACTATTGCCGCAACATTGCCGGCAATTTTACCGACAATTCGGCCAATTGGTATGGCAAAATTGCCGCCAGAATTCGCTTCAGGAGCGCATAACTATCTCTAAAAATTGCAAAATAGAGGTTGACAAGCATTTTCAATTGTGCTAGTTTAGGCATGTCATTGCCGGTGATACGGTATGCTGTTTCCGGTTAAACCATGAAGCTCGATGCTCTTCAACTGGTTCCCCGCGGCTGCTCCGGCTCTGGTTCACGCTGCCCCGCGCTTGTGCCGCCGGCGGCGTCTCGAGATTAAAGAAAAACGGCAAGTATTCGCCGCAAAAAGACCAAAAACAAGGAGGAATAAAAATGAATTTGCAGCGTCCCAATTCCAACGAGGCCGTGCAATCGAACAACCGCTCGCGCGACGTGGCGCCGCATTCGGGCATCTGCTCGCGCTGCCTGGACGGCTGCCGCGGCAACTGCGACATGTTCCAGGCGACCTTCCGCGGCCGCGAGCTCCTGTATCCGGGGCCGTTCGGCGAGGTCACCGCCGGCGCGGACAAGGACTACCCGGTGGATTATTCGCACCTCAATATCATGGGCTACGCGCTCGGCGCCGAGGGAGTGGCCGCCGACTCCGACCACGCCACCTTCCCCGCCGTCTCCACCGAGACCTCGTTCGGCGGCAAGAACAAGGTCAAGATGGCCGTGCCCGTGTTCACCGGGGCGCTCGGCTCCACCGAGATCGCCCGCAAGAACTGGGACCACTTCGCCGTGGGCGCCGCCATCTCCGGGATCTCGCTGGTCTGCGGCGAGAACGTCTGCGGCATTGACCCCAAGCTCGAGCTCGACCAGCACGGCAAGGTCAAGGAAGCCCCCGACATGCGCCGCCGCGTCGAGGCCTACCGCCGCTATCACGAGGGTTACGGCGACATCCTGGTCCAGATGAACGTCGAGGACACCCGCTTCGGCGTCGCCGAGTACGTCATCGAAAAGCTCGGCGTCGAGACCATCGAATTGAAATGGGGACAGGGCGCCAAGTGCATCGGCGGCGAGATCAAGGTGGACTCTTTGGAACGCGCGCTCGAGCTCAAGAAGCGCGGCTACATCGTCACCCCCGATCCCCAGGACCCGGCCAACCAGGCCGCGTTCAAGGACGGCGCATTGAAGCAGTTCGAGCGCCACTCCCGCATGGGCTTCGTGGACCAGGAAGGCTTCATGAAGGAAGTGGCAAGGCTCCGGAAGCTCGGCGCCAAGCGCGTCACCCTCAAGACCGGCGCCTATCCCATGCGCGAGCTCGCCATGGCCATCAAATGGTCGTCCGACGCCAACATAGACTTCCTCACCATTGACGGCGCCGGCGGAGGAACCGGCATGAGCCCGTGGCGCATGATGAACGAGTGGGGCATCCCCCCCATCTACCTCCATTCCATGGCCATCGAGCTGGCCAAACGCCTCAAAAAGAACAAGAAGCACGTGCCCGACTTGGCCTTCGCCGGCGGCTTCTCCGCCGAGGACCACGTCTTCAAGGCCCTCGCCCTCGGATCCCCCTACGTCAAGGCCGTGTGCATGGGACGCGCGCTCATGATCCCTGGAATGGTCGGAAAGAACATCGCCGCCTGGCTCAAGGGCGACGACGGCGGACTGCCCAAGACCGTCTCCAGGTACGGCTCCAGGAAGGAAGAGATCTTCGTCAACTACGAAACCCTCAAAATGAAGTACGGCAAGGACGCCGACAGCTTCCCCCTCGGCGCCATCGGCGTGTTCAGCGCCGTGGACAAGCTCAAGGTCGGACTCCAGCAGCTCATGGCCGGCGCCCGCAAGTGGAACGTCCCCGCATTCTCCCGAAAGGACCTCTGCTCCTTGACCGAGGAATGCGAAAAGGTCACCGGAATCCCATACGTCATGAACGCCTACCGCCAGGAAGCGCTCAAGATCATTGACGCCAAGTGAGGGGAAAAAGATAGTAGATAGTAGGTAGTAGATAGAATATAGGGCGAAGAAAATGCCGGCGGGGTCGGAAGATCCCGCCGGTTTTTTTTTGCACAATGGTTAGCCCACATAGCTCGCTAAGTGGGCCATCCTGGTCTTGACACGCCCCGCCATTTTTTGAGAGGAGCATGTTTAATAGCTCTCAACAATATCGGCAACAGGTTGCCGCAACACTCCCTCCGGCCTGGTTGATCCGCGCTCTACACGGGTGGAGCGGCCCTCAACACTATCGGCAATAGCTTGCCGCTCATCGCCATTTTCGATCTTTCCCGGCCCCTGTTGCCCTTTGCAACTGCAAATTTTAGCCGTTGAAGATTGCAACGCCAAACCCGCAAAAAGTAGCGGATTATAACTTTTGGCATTGATGGTTGAGCTCGACTCAACACGGTATGTAACCAATTACATGGGTGGGAAAACGGGAGATGAGAAGAAAAATTGGGAAGACTACTCTGTTAGCGCACCCCGCAAGGGGTGAAATATGAGTAGCCGTAGGTGCAACCTACGGAACAGCGCCCCCACAAGGTATCAACCCTGAAGGGGTTGAACCAGGGGCCGCGATGTGCGACCCCTTCAGGGTCGGGATAATGTCTCGCGCCATTCCGGGGGTTTCACCGCCCGGCTACTCACATCATTCCCCTTCGGG
>DATKZS010000191.1:0-16654 GCA_035527835.1 bacterium | reverse complement strand
GCCGGTTCGCCAAGCCGGTTGGGGCCAACGCTCCGGAGCTGTTCTTTGCCGGGCCGCAAAAAAACATCATGATTTACTTGGCGATCCTTGGCGCTCTTGGCGTCTTGGCGGTTTTCTTACGGCCTATTTTGGACAAGAGTGAGTAAATAATATTCGTGTTCTCAAGAGAAGAGAAATGTCTAATGTCGAGACCTGACCTCGCCCTCGTCGCCCTCGCCATCCGCCTTGCAGCGCATGGAGCTTTCGAGCTTATTCGGGTGTTTCCTCTCCGCCTTCGGATTCGGCGGGTTTTTCCGGGGGCCAGGCTTTTTGGAGGAACTGGTCGCGGCCGGAGGCTTTTCGGTACTGTTCGTAGTCTTGGGGGTTCTTCTGGTAATAGTCCTGATGGTACTGTTCGGCGGGGTAGAATCGGAGGAAGGGCAGGATCATGGTGACGATTGGCTGGTCGAACCTTCCGGAATCGCTGAGCTCGGCCTTGGATGCTTCGGCCTCCATCTTCTGCTTGTATCCGAAGTAATAAATGGCGGTTCGGTACTGGCTTCCTTGGTCCGAGAACTGGCCGCCGTCGTCGGTGGGATCAATCTGTCGCCAGAAGACCTCCAGGAGGTCTTTATAAGGGACCTTGCGGGGATCAAAAATGACCATGACCGCCTCCAGGCATCCGCTCCCGCCGGCGGCCACCTGTTCATAGGTCGGGTTGGGCTGGTGGCACCCGGCATACCCGGCAACCACCTGCTTCACGCCGTTGATCTTCTCGAACGGCGGCGTCATGCACCAGAAATGTCCTCCCGCGAACACGGCCTTTTGCATGCGGGGATCGTCCATGATCACCGCGGGCTTCTTGTCGTCCGCGCTGAGCTTGGCGGGCTTGTGTGCGGCGGGCTTGTCCGCGGCGGGCTTGTCCGCCGCCTTTTTTTCACAGCCCGCCGCCATGACCATGCCTGCAAGCAGAGCGATCAGTCCGATCACGACCATTATTTTTTTATTCATGGCCTTTTCTCCTTTTCGTCGAGAATGTTCCCCCTCCGTGGCCTACCCACCCGGACATCGCACCAGACACTAATTTAATCGTTTTATTCGGCGGTTTCAACGGAGCGTCGGGCGCTCTTTGCAATCGCGGGTTTCGGTCTTATACTTTTCGGAGCGTCCGGACACGGATTCTTCATCCGTGCGATCCCATTGCACGCAGATTGAGTCGCACGGCCAATGAAAGCGGTGTCAAGCCACCGCATTCCAAAGCGGCGGGCCGGCGCGGTGATTCATACGGTCAAGGAGGACGGGAATTTGGCCCCACCGGAAAAGAAGAAGAGGAAAGCGATCGGCGTGATCCTGTTGATTCTGCTGCTTGTCATTATCGGCGGCATCATCTGGTATCTTGATTACCGGTCCACGCACATCATCACCGACGACGCTTACATTGACGGCGACATCTATACCATCGGCTTCCAGGTACCGGGCATGGTGCGGGAGGTCCTGGCGCATTCGAACCGGCTGGTCCAGGCGGGCGACGTGCTGGCGCGTCTTGATCCCAAGGACATCGAGGCCGAGTTGGCGGTGGCTCGGAAGAACCTGGCGATGGTCAAGAACCAAGTGGCGGGCCAGCGCCAGGCGATCGAGGTGGTCCGGTCGCAGTCGGACGCGCTGGCGGCGCAGAAGGCGCTGCTGGACAAGGAGAAGAACAGGTTTTCGAGCCTGCTCCATGAGCAGCACGTCTCAGTTGACGAGTACGACCGGGTTAAGACGCAATGGGACGCGGTGAACGCGCAGATCGCGGCGGCCCAGAACCAGCGCAAGCAGATCGAGGCGGTGCTGGGCGAGCCGGACGCGGAGGGCAACGAGGCGGCGGTGCAACTGGCGGAGGCGCAGGTGAAGCGGGTGGAGCTGATGCTGGAGCACGCGGCGGTCACGGCGCCGGTCGCGGGTTACGTGACGCGCAAGAACGTGACGGTGGGCCAGGTGGTGGCGGCGGGCCAGCCGATCATGTCGGTGGTGCCGCTCACGGGCGTCCATATCACGGCCAACTACAAGGAGACGGACCTGACCAAGGTGCGGTCGGGGCAGAAGGTGAATTTCAAGGTGGACACGTATCCGGGGGTGAAGTTCAACGGCGAGGTCGAGAGCATCATGGCGGGGACGGGCGCGGCGTTCAGCCTGCTGCCTCCGGAGAACGCGACCGGGAACTACATCAAGGTGGTGCAGCGTATCCCGGTCCGGATCAAGATCGTGGGGGCCGACCTCGCGGCCCATCCCCTGAGAGTAGGCATGAGCGTGGTGCCGGTGATCCTGGTAGAGGAAGCCGGCAAGTAGCGGCGGCGGGAGTGATTTCGCACGGAGGCACAGAGAACACAGAGAATAAAATCAGTATTAACTCTGTACTACTAACATGCAAGATGTATAAATTTCTTTGCGCTTTTAGCGAAATCATGCGCAACCGGCTGAAAGAATGAATGAACAAGGATATACAGGATATTCAGGATAAGAAAATCTTATCCTTGACATCGTGAATATCCTTGTTAATAAACTCTTTGGTTGCGGCCTTGAGCCGCGTTGGGTTCTCTGTGCCTCTGTGCGAAATCATCTGGCCGATGGTCTTGTTCCCCGCTGCAATAGCGGCTTGTATTAATAACACGGAAGCATACTTTAAATGAGCTCACCCCCCAGCCAGGAATACGTGGCCCCCAACAAATGGCTCGTGGCCGTCACGGTGATGACGCCGACGTTCATGGAGATCCTCGATACGTCGGTGGCCAACGTTTCTCTCACGCACATCCAGGGGAGCCTGTCGGCGGGTCTGGAGGAGGTCACCTGGGTCCTGACCTCGTACCTGGTGGCCAACGCCATCATCCTGCCCATGACCGGGTGGCTGGCCCGGACCTTCGGCCGCAAGCGCTTCATCATGACCTGCGTGGCCGGGTTCACCTTCTTCAGCTTTTTATGCGGGTCCGCGCCGTCGCTCATGTTCCTGATCTTCTGCCGCGTCATGCAGGGGTTCATGGGAGGCGCGATGCAGCCGATGAGCCAGGCCATCCTGCTCGAAAGCTTCCCCATGAAGCAGCGCGGCACCGCCATGGCCTTTTACGGCATGGGCGTGGTCACCGCCCCCATCTTCGGGCCGCTGCTCGGCGGCTACATCACCGACCACCTCACCTGGCGCTGGATCTTCTACGTCAACGTCCCCGTCGGCGTCATCTCCATCCTCGCCATCGCCGCCGTGGTCACGGACCCTCCGTACCTCAAGGCGGCGCGGACCAAGATTGACGCCATCGGGATGGGGCTTCTGGCCGTGGGCATCGGCTCGCTCCAGCTCATCCTGGACAAGGGCAACCAGGAGGACTGGTTCGCGTCGCGGTTCATCATCTTCTTCGCCGTGCTGGCGGCGGCCGGGCTCATTTTCCTGATCTGGTGGGAGCTGTACATGACCGACGAGCCGGTGGTCAACCTGCGGGCGTTCAAGGACCGGTCATTCGCCACCGGCAACCTGCTCATGTTCCTCACCTTCTTCGCCTTCTTCTCCAGCATCGTGCTGTTGCCGCTGTACCTGCAAAAGCTGATGGGCTACACCGCCTTCCAGGCCGGACTGGTGCTGGGGCCGGGAGGCGCGGCCACATTGCTGTTCCTGCCGATCTCCGGCGTCCTGGCCCAGCGCGGATTCGCCCGGCCGATCCTCATGATCGGACTGTCCATCTCCGCGCTCTCCATTTTCCTGATGGCCCACTTCAACCTCTTCGCCGACTTCCACGCCGTCATCATGCCGCGCGTGATCCAGGGCATCGGCATGGCCTTTTTCTTCGTGCCGCTGACCACCCTGGCCGTCGCCGGCATTCCCAAGGAACAGATGGGAAACGCCACCGGCATCTTCAACCTCGTCCGCAACATCGGCGCCAGCATCGGGGTGGCCTTCAGCTCCACCCTGCTCTCCCAGCACGCCCAGGAGCACCAACTCCGCATGATCGAGCGCCTCGACTTGACCAGCCCCCAGGTCAGCGCCGCGCTCTCGACCTATTCCCACTACCTCTTCTCGCGCGGCATCCCGCCGGCGTTCTCATCCATCGCCGCCACCGGAGGGCTCTACGGACAGATCATCCGCCAGTCAATGATGATGGCGTTCAACGACACCTTCTTCGTCATGTTCCTCTTCACCCTTTGCGTCGTCCCCCTCGTCCTCCTCTTCCGCCCCGTCAAAGGAGGAGCGCCGGGGGGTATGCATTGAAATCATGAAAAGAAGCGGGGAGCATGGGAATTTCCAGCCTGGAGTGTAAGCCCCAATAGTGTCACCCCTCAACAAAACTTATCATGGATGTCCCCGGATTTAACTCACGCTCCAGAATTATCGAGGAACAGATCAACCAGTCATTATATATCTACTGATCTTCTTCTCCTTCATAGCTTTGGCGACGGCTTCCTCGGCCTGGGTCCACCTACCCCAGTATTCATGATAGTCGTCGCCGCGCGAAGTGCAGGCCCGCTCGTAATACTCGTGCCAAACCGCGCCGGCGTTGATCATGGCCTGAGCCATCCAGCCCTCCATCAGTCGGCAGTGGGCCGGGTGCATTGTTGGAAAATCAAGGATGCGAACGATGGTGTTGTCCTCGGACGAGTCGATGGTCTTCATGTAGCCGGAGTTAACGTAGTAGCTCTTCCAGTAAACTCCGCAGTCGCGAAAGAGGTCCTTGGGCAAGAGCTTGCCCTTGTCCGGACCGAAGAAGGACCTGTAATCGCGATTGGCCGCGAACTCGCCGATGTCCTTGCAAAGCGCGAGATCGCCAAAGCCCATCACCTTGTCCATGGTCTTCAGGAGTTCAATGAAAACCGTGTACGGATACTCATTGATCGCTATCACCTTTCGCCCGAGCAGGTCCGAAGCCGGAGGAGCAAGAGCATCCACCACATTTCTTAAAATCTCCTCGCCGCCCTCCTGGATCTTCATGAAACGGAAAAGACCTAGAAAGCCTATACCCTTAACCATTGGTCGAGGGGAGCCATCGGTATTGCTCATTGAATAGTCCTCCTTTAGTGTTACCGATTAAACTCAAATGAAAAGGTTACGCCCTCGGTCTTCAGATCATCAATCCAGTTGATGTCGACGGGGGCAGACTGGGGGTCAGGGCAGACTGGGGGTCAGGTCTCGACATTAGACATTTCTTGCATCAAATGTCTAATGTCGAGACCCCGCAATCCGCGATTTCGGTGGTCCCTCCGGGACTTGGTCGTAATCGGTACCGGGTTTTCCCGGAATAAATTCCGGGGCTAATATCGAGATGTCCCTCCGGGACGAAAATGTTTTTACTTCCGGCGATAATAACCTTTTCCGAAAATCACTCCTTGATCATGTCCTTAATATACCCTAACGCCGCGGAGAGGTAGTGGAAGCGGTGCTTGGGGATCCAGGATTTTTTCTGCACGGTCTTGGAGGGGGTCTGGTTCACGGATTCGATGATGTCGGCGAAGGCGGTGGCCACGGGGTTGAGCTGGTCCACGGCGATCATGTCAATGGTGTCCTCGGGTCCGTAGATGTACACGGGCGGGCTGATGTAGCTGATGATGGTGAAGCCGTTTCTATTGAAGTCCCCGGCGTCGCTGACCACGCCGAGGATGGTGTAGGTCGGGAGGAGGACGATGCGTTCGAGGTTGTTGCGGACGATGGCCTGTTCGGTGATGGAGAGGAGGTAGGGGTTTTCGGTGACGAAGATGCCGCGCGGCTCGATTTGGCCGGTCATGACGAGCTTTCCGTCCTTGATCTGGGCCTCCTTGGCGATGTGCTCGATGCAGACGTCCAGAATGACGTTCATTTTTTGGTGGCGGATGCGGGCGATCTCCTGGAGGTGGGCCTGGTACATGGAGAAGTGGGTGTCCATGGTGGCGAACATGAGGGTCTTCTCGCGGGTCTCCGGCGGCAGTGACCCGAAGTACTGGGCCAGGGCCAGGACCTCGGCCGCGCCGGAGGCGTCCTCGACCGCGCTCGCCCACGGCGCGTCGTGGTGGGAGTGGACCATCACGACGTCGCTGGACTTGCCGGGCAGGTAGCCGATCACGTTCTGTCCCTCGGCCGCGACCACGGTCCCGTCGAGCACCAGGTGCGCCTGGTTGGGCGCGTCCGCCTTGAGCGAGGCCTTTAGCTTCGCGCCGTCGGAGCGGGAGAGCCACAGGCCGGGGATGGGCCACTGGTATGGCTTCTCCACGTACAGCTCGTTGTAGTACTGGTTGGTGTCGTAGTAGTCCACCAGGATGCCGACGAAGCCCACGGCGCCCTTGTCAATGGCGCGCTGAAAGTTGCCGGGGAAGTTGTTGGCGGAGTAGGGGTCGGCCTGGGTCCAGTCGTCGGGCACCGTGTATTCAGGGTCATAGCCGAAATAGGCGACGCGGAGGAAGTCCTTCTGCGACAGGTTCGAGAAGCGAACGTCGGCGAGCACGATCTTGCCCTTGACGTCAACCTTTTTGAATTCCTTGTCGGTCCCGTCGCCCACGTACACCATCTCGGCTTGGATGCCCGCCGCGCCCGCGGTGAAGCCCTCGTGCTTCCCGGTCCAATAAGAATGATTGATGTAGAAGCAGGGCGCGTCCTTGCCGTTCACGGTGAGCGACCACTTGGTCGCGGTCCAGAGCGGGACCGGGACGGGCTCGAGGTGCGCGTCCTGAAGACCGAACTCCTTGAACTTTTGCAGGATGTAATTCGCGGTGTCGCGGTCGGCCTGGGTGCCGGGCCGGCGGTTGCCGAAGGCGCAGATGTCCTTGATCCAGCCCAGAATCTCCTGGTTGGACGCGAGCTGCTTGGGGGACGGGTGGAAGTTATACTCGCCGGGAGGCGGCGCGGGAAATTCCGGCCGGGCGCCCATGAGCGCGGCGGTCAGCAATACCAGGAAAAGCGCCGTGACCCAGGTCAGCTCCCCGCCCCTGGCCCTTGATCGTCTCATTCTTGTCTGTGACATCTTTTTCCTCCTGCTTAGTGCTTTGTGAGCATATCATGGCGGAGCCGGGAAGTTCAAGAGATTGCTTTACGTATCATTTCTTGTATACTGGAACGCGGCGGTGAATGAAAAGGCAGCCGGTCGGGGAAAAAAAATAATGACGGGGCATTGATGTCCCCAATATTTCCCCGAAGGGGAATGACGTGAGTAGCCGGGAGGTGAAACCCCCGGAAAAGAGCGAGACGCCATCCCGACCCTGAAGGGGTCGCACCTCGCCGGCGCTTTTGTCAACATCTTCAGGGTTGATAATCATAGGGGCGCTGTCCCGTAGGTTGCACCTACGGCTGCTCATGTTCCAACCCCTTGCGGGGTGTAGAAAAGTATCCGTGGAAATGTGGGAGGAGAATTTATTGAAAAATAGAATGCTGCTGGTTTTGGGGATGGCGCTGGTCCTGGTGACCATGGGCGGGGCCGCGCGGGCGGTGGATGTGTGTTCGGTCCCGGCGCCCACGCAAGACGGGATGTACCAGGGGATGAGCGAGCCGGATTATGGCGCGTGCGTTTACCGGGGCATCCCGTTCGCGCGTCCGCCGGTGGGCGAGCTCCGGCTGGCGCGTCCGGAGCCGGCGGAGGCGCACGAGGGGGTGGCGGAGGCGTTCGAGTTCGGCCCGGCGTGCCCGCAGGAGGAGGACATCCTGAACGGGGGCAAGGCCGGGTCGTACGGGGAGGACTGCCTGTATTTGAACGTATGGCGTCCGGCCAAGTCGGGCGTGTTCCCGGTGCTGGTGTGGATTTACGGCGGCGGTTTCGTGGGCGGGGCCGGGAGCTTTGACATCTACGACGGGGCTCACCTGGCCACGCGGGAGGACGTGGTGGTGGTGACGCTGAATTACCGGCTGGGCGCGCTGGGTTTTCTGGCGTTGCCGGAGCTGGCGGCCAAGGACGCGAAGGGGAGCACGGGCAACTACGGGATCATGGACCAGGCGCGGGCGCTCACCTGGGTGCGCGACAATATCGCTTCGTTCGGCGGCGATCCGGGCAATGTCACGGTCTTCGGGCAGTCGGCCGGCGGCATGAGCGTGTGCGCGCTCCTGGTGTCGCCGGAAGCGCAGGGGCTGTTCCACCGCGCCATGATCATGAGCGGCCCGTGCCGGCTCGTGGCCACGGAGGATGAAGGATATAAGAAGGGCCGCGCGCTCGCGGAAAAGCTGGGCTGCGCGGGGCCTGACGTTGTCTCCTGCCTGCGCGAAAAGCCCATGGCCGCGTTCAGCGAGAAGGGCGGCAACGACCTGCTGCAGGGCGGGGTGTCGTGGAGCCCGACGATTGACGGGTCGTTTTTGCCGGAGCTGCCGGTGAAGATGATCGAGGAGGGCCGCTACCAGAAGGTGCCGGTGATCATCGGAACCACCCGCGACGAGCTGCGCAGCTATACCATGATGGTGCCGGGCCTGGGGCTGTGGACGCGGGGAACGGTGAACCGGCTGATGAAGGCGCTTACCGGTCCGAACTACGATGCCATCATGGCGATGTACGATTACGGCGATTTCCGCCGGCCGATTGACGTGGCCTTCGCCTTCGGCAACCAGATGGTTTTCGATACCCCGGAGTTCATGATGGCCGAGGCCATGGCCGGCAACAACCCCGTGTACCTCTACCGCTTTGACTGGGACCACACCCGGTTCCCTCACAAAATGGGCGCGATGCACGCGATTGACGTGCCCTTCGTGTTCGGCGCGTTCAATCCGGACACCGAGCTGGTCAAGCTCCTGGCGACCAAGAAAATCGTGGCCAGCGCAACGCCGCTCGGCTACCAGATGATGGACTACCTCGCCAACTTCGCCCGGACCGGCGACCCCAACGGCGCCAGCCTCCCGGCCTGGCCCGCCTATACCCGGGAAAAACGCGAGCGGCTCTACGTCAACACCGACACCGCCGCCCGCCCCTTGAGCGACCTCGAAGTCCGGCGCTACCAGTGGTTCGCGAACCGCGAGCTCAAAGACGTGCTCGCCGGCCCGTTCAGCAAATTGCTCGGAGGAGGGGAGTGAGGCCGCAGCGCGTAAACCGGACAGGGGTCGAACTAATAAAGTCGGTGCGAAAAGACGCCAATTGAGGAGGATAAGATGTTTCGACGAATCATGAGCATCTGCACGCTGGCTGGCGCTCTATTGAGTTCGATCGGCGTCGTATGGGCCCAGACCCCGATCGCGCAGCCTGGCCGGGTGCTTAGCGTCGAGAACACGCCGGCCAGGGTGATATTCCATTGCGAAGGTGGGGCAGTCGAAGTGGCAGGGATGGGATCGCGCGTGGTGCGGGTGATTGCGGATCCGAATGGCCGGCTTAAACCGGCGCTTTCCTATGCGGTGGACAATTTGACCCCTCCAGGCGCGGTCCTCGAGATGGAAGAAGCCGGTGAGTTCATCCTGCTCAAGGGCGAAGCGATTGCGATGCAAGTCAACCGCGACCCGCTCCGGCTCACCTTCCTCGACGACCAAGGCCGAGCGGTAAACCAGGACGCGGAAGCCGGCGGCCTCGGCTGGCGAGGCGCCGAAGTGATGGTGAGCAAGGTCATGCCGGCTTCCGAGCACTACTACGGGTTCGGCGAAAAGACCGGGCCGCTGGACAAACGAGGCACGGCCATGGAGATGTGGAACTGGGGCATGCCTTACCAGACGGACAGCGACCCGATGTATCAGTCTCACCCCTTTTTCATCGGACTGGATCATGGTCGCGCCTATGGCATTTTCTTTGATAACTCCTATCATTCTTACTTCGACATGGGAAAATCAGATCCGGATTCCTACAGTTTCCGGGCCGAAGGGGGACCGCTCCGCTATTACTTCATTTACGGTCCGGACCCCAAGGAGGTGATCCGTCTCTATTCCGGGCTGGTAGGCCGGATGCCCCAGCCGCCGCTGTGGGCTTTGGGATATATGCAGTGTCGCTGGAGTTACCGGAACGAAAAGCGGGTCCGGGAGATTGCTTCCGGATTCCGCAGTCGCAACATCCCGTGCGATGTGATCTTTCTGGACATTGATTATATGGATCAGTTCAAAGTCTTTACCTGGAACCTCCGCCGCTTCCCGGACCCGGCCAGGATGATCTCCGACCTCCGCCGAGACGGCTTCAAGGTGGTGACCATCATTGATCCGGGAGTCAAGGTTGACTCCCGTTACGCGGTCTATAACCAGGGAATGGCTCAGGGCTATTTCTGCCCGGGGTTGGACGGGAAGCCTTATACTGCCCGGGTCTGGCCGGGCGACTGCCACTTCCCGGATTTCTCCCGGCCCGAGGTCCGCGACTGGTGGGGTGAATTGCACCGGGGGCTGGTTCAAGACGGGGTGGCCGGAATCTGGGACGATATGAATGAGCCCTGCGCCTGGACGCGCGATCTCCGCCTTGGCCCAGCGCTTCTCAGCCTGAGAGGCCTGCGCGACCTCATCGCGAACCTATCCATCTGGAACTCCGGTTTCCCTTTGCCGCGACAGTCGGGAATCAGCCGAGTCAGCGGGCCCATCGGGAGCACGCCTATGGTCCACGGTTCCGAGCAGGCCCAGATCCATCATGCTGAATTGCATAACGTCTATGGCTTGCTCGAGTGCCAGGCCACCTACCAAGGCTTGAAAAGGCTTCGGCCCCAAGAGCGGCCCTTCGTTCTCACCCGGGCCGGCTATTCCGGGGTCCAGCGTTGGGCCGCCGTCTGGACCGGGGACAACAGCTCCAGGTGGGACCACCTGTCCCTGACGCTTCCCATGCTACTCAATATGGGGCTTTCCGGGATGACCTTCGTAGGCGCCGACGTCGGTGGCTTTGTAGGCTCGCCCAGCCCCGAGCTGTTCGCCCGCTGGATCGAGCAGGGCGTGTTTTACCCTTTCTGCCGCAATCATAGCATGATCGAAACTTCCGACCAGGAACCATGGGCCTTCGGTCCCGAGGTTGAAGACCTTTCCCGGGAGATGATCCGGCTGCGCTATCAACTCCTGCCCTATACTTACAGCCTGTTCCAGGAATCCGTCCGCAGTGGCCTCCCGGTGATGCGCCCGCTCTTGCTCGAGTATCCCCGTGACGAAAACACCTATAATCTCGCCGATGAATTTCTCTGGGGCCCGGACCTGCTGGTAGCGCCGGTGATGGCCGAAGGAGCGACGGGCCGCGAGGTTTATTTGCCCGAGGGTAAATGGTATGACTGGTGGACCGGCCAAAGTTTTGACGGACCACAGCGCATCAAGGCCAGGGCTCCGCTTGAAGTTCTTCCTCTTTACGCGAGGGGAGGCGCGATCATCCCGCTCGCGCCCACAATGATGTTCACCGGCCAAAAGCCATGGGACCCGATCACCTGGCGGATTTATCCGGGTGACCAGAAGTCTTCTTTTTCGCTTTACGAGGACGACGGACGAAGCTTCTCCTACGAAAAAGGCCAATGGCGCCGGACCGCAGTGACCGTGAGGCCGGGACTCAAGTCCTTGACCCTGGAGCTGGCCGATCCTCAGGGCGGGTACCATACTCCGGCCCGCTCCTTCCGCTTTGAGCTGCATCAGTTGCCCGAAGTGGCCTCGGTGCGCCGCCGCGCGGCCGAAGCGCCGCTGGAATGGGCTTACGATACCTCCCGCCGCGTCCTGATCGTGCAACTGCCGTCCCCGAACCAGGCCGAGACGATTATCGTCGAGTATAGACATTCAGGAAATTAGGGGCAGCCCCGCGAGGCTCAAGGAGCCCGATCCTTGATCGGGTCGTTGGTTCGGGCGCGCCATTGGTCAACTGAGGCGCGGAGCCTTTTTTTATCGGCGGCGGCTTCGGGGTCGGCGGCGAGGTTTTTGAGCTCGAGCGGGTCCTGGTCAAGGCAGAAGAGCTGTTCATCGCCGTTGATGTAGCGGCAGTACTTCCATTGGCCGTCGAAGGTCCCGCGCCATAGCGGGGTGTGGTCGAGGTTTCCGGCGGCGCCCTCTAAAAAGATTTGGCGGGGAGGCGGTGGCCCGGCGTTTCCGGCGGGGTCGAGGTCCCGGCCGGCGAGTGGCACGGGCCATCTGACCCCGGCCAGCGCGCAGACGGTGGGCAGGACGTCGAGGTGGCTGGAGAGGTCGTTTCTCAGGGCGTGCCGCGTAACCCGGCCGGGCACGGAAATCCACAGCGGCACCCGGAGGTTTTCCTCGTAAATAAATCCCTTGTTCACGAGGCCGTGCGAGCCCAGCATCTCGCCGTGGTCCGAGGTATAGATGATCGCGGTGTCCTGTTCCTGTCCGCTGTCATGAAGGGCGTCGAGCACCAGCCCCAAGCTGGCGTCCACGTCATCAATCAGGTCAAAGTAAAAACGCTCGTCCTTGACCCAGTCGTCTCCCACGTACTGGTAGCGGCCGCGCAAGTCGGAGAGCGAGCGGTGGTTGCGGATGGCCTCGGGAAAGCCGGTGTAGTTCGTCTCCAGGTTGGGGGGCACGGATGCCGGCCGGTCCTTGTTCCCCGGATACAGCGGGTCGAGCCAGGGCAGGCAGATGTCGTGAGGGTTGACGAGCGAGCACACCATCAGCCACGGCCGCGCTTTCCTGGTCCTGATCCAGTGCGCGGCTTTTCTTGCGATGGGCCGGTCGCGGCCGATGGCCACCAGTTCGTTCAACGAGCCCGCGTCAAAGCCGTATTGCGCCAGGGTGCGCTCGCCTCTGTGGCCCAGGGTGAGGTGCCACTTGCCGAAGTAGCCGGTGTCATAGCCGGCCTGCTTGAACACGGTCCCTAGGAAGGGCTGCGCCGGATCCAGCGAAGGGTTCCAGCACGCGATGTCAATGTTGGTATGGACGTTGAGCTCGTGCGGGTACAGGCCCGTGAACAGGCTGGCCCGGCTCGGCGAGCACAACGGGTAAACGCAGTAATGGTTCGTGAACTCGACCGAGGTTGAAAGCAACCGCTCGCGGTTCGGGCGAGCCGCGGGATCGCCGTGTTGGGGAAAGCGCTCCTGGTCAACCAGGACGATTAGAACGTTGCGTTTCCTCTGCCCGGCCCTGATCCCGCCCGCTCCCAGGAGCACGGCCGGCGCCGCGGCCATGCCCCGGAGAAAGTTTCTTCTTCTCATGCCGCTATCATAGCATCATGCAATTCACTTGAACAGTTTCACGTACTCGCCGTAGCCTTCCTTTTCCAGGTCCTCTTTGGGAATGAAGCGGAGCGCCGCGGAGTTGATGCAGTAGCGGAGCCCGGTGGGCGCGGGTCCGTCCTCGAACACGTGGCCCAGGTGCGAGTCCGCGTTTTTGCTCCGGACCTCGGTGCGCTTCATGGAAAAGCCCCGGTCCGTCTTCTCCAGGATGTTGCCGGGCGCGAGGGGCCGGGTGAAGCTGGGCCAGCCGGAACCTGAATCGTACTTGTCCCTGGAGCTGAACAGCGGCTCGCCCGAGACCGCGTCCACGTAGATGCCTTCGCGGCGGTTGTCATAGTACTCATTGTGGAACGGCTGCTCGGTGGCGTTGTGCCGGGTCACCTGGTATTGCAGGGGAGTGAGCTTCTGTTTCAGGGCCTGGTCGGAAGGCCTGGTATAGTTCCGGTCCTTGAGGCCGGACCCGGGTCCCGGCTCCGGTTTTCTCGGCAAGAGCACGGGCGGGGGCAGATCGCGCCAGGTCTTCTCCAGGAACCGCTCGCGGCCGGAACCGCTGGAATAGTTGTGGTAGCGGACCGGGTTCTTCTGGTAATAGTCCTGGTGATAGTCCTCCGCGGGCCAGAACTTGCCGGCCGGAAGAATGGAAGTGACGATCGGGCGCTTGAAGACGCCTGACTTGTCGAGCGCGGACTTGGAAAGCGTGGCCGCTTCCTTCTGCTCGCCGTTCAGATAGAAGATGGCCGGGCGGTACTGGCTGCCACGGTCCACGAACTGGCCGCCGGCGTCGGTCGGGTCAAAGCTGCGCCAGAACACGTCGAGCAGCTGGTCGTAGGTGATTATTTTCGGGTCAAAGAGCACCTCGATGGCCTCGACATGCCCGGTCGTGCCGGACCCCACTTCCTCATAGGTCGGGTTGTCCGTGTGGCCGCCGGTATAGCCGGAGATCACCGTCTTAACGCCCGGGAGCCTCTCGAAGCCAGGCTCCATGCACCAGAAGCAGCCGCCCGCGAAGATCGCGGTCTCAAGGTCCTCGTCCGCCTTCATCGCCGTCACATCCTTTTCCTCTGTCATCGCGTCCTGGCCAGCCGTCCCGCAGTCATTTTCCGCGTTCGCCGCCACCGGGCTTACCGGCGCCGCGGTCCGGGCCGGGGACCCCGCCCCCCGCACCAGCAAATAGCCCAGGCCGGAAACCACTGCCAGGGCGCCCAGGATAATAAGTAATGATTTTATCATGTTACTTTCTCCTTGGTTTTTTAATCATCGCCCGAAGCCTGGCCTCCATCATGATAAAGATGCATAGCCGCACTCGTGGTTACCTGGGAATCGAGGATATTTTCCGCGACCCTCGATCCTCGCTGCTCGATCCTTTTTTCTGATTGAAAGAATAGATTAGAACTTGACGTGGTCGTCGTCGAAGACCATGACCTCGAACAGGCCCTTTTCGTGGAGCAGGTTGAAAAGGGCCGTGACGGCGGTGAAGAGGTCTTTGATCCGGGTTTCGATGGCCTTGACGGTGTTGTTGTCGAACATCCAGTTGTGCTCCTTCATGAACGGATCAATAAATTCGTCCTTGAAGTCCTCCTGCTCCTCTTCAGCGCCGAGCTGGGACATTTGCAGGTGCATGACGGCGATCTGGCGCTGCAACATGCCCTGATACTCCCTGAGGTCAAGGTCAAGGAGATAGCTCTCGATCTCCTCCTTGATCCTGATGATTTCGCGCTGCTCATCGGGGTGCATGGACTGCTTGAGCCCCGTTGCATACTCCTTGAATTTTTTCTTGAATTCCACGATGCACTTTTCGCAGGCGAAGAGAAAAGCTTTGGGCTCGTTCAAGAGGAGCCAGACCAGGGGCGAGGGCACGTCGAGGCTCAGCTTGAAAAATTGGCCTTCATCGGACGCGCTTTTCTCGTCGTAGAGTTGCTGGAACTCGTCGCGGAAATAATCGGGATAGAACTTGAAATATTCCGTGACATCGAGGCCGCCGATCGCGGAGAATTCGCGCTCGAACTCGTATTGTTCTTCCGCTACGATCTCCGGGTTAAAGGGCCCGGTCGTTAAGATCGTGGCCTTGGAACCTCGCGGCTTTTTATCGTCATCGCTTTCCATGTACTTGCGGCCGGCCCCGCGGGGCTTCCCTGCTTAAGACTATTATCCGTTGGAAGCGGCTGGTATGCAACCAAGGATCAGGATCGGATCGTTGCTCTCAGAGTTGTTTGCCCATGTAGAGGAGATACAGGGGCGGGTCGGTGATGGCTTGGTCATAGGCGGTGAAGAGGCTTTTATGGATGACCTTGAAGCCGACGTGCTCATAGAAGGGCACGGCCTGGCGGTTGTGGGAGGTGGTGCCGAGGTGGACGCCCCTGACGCCTTTTTGGCGGAGGTAATCGAAGAGGGCGCGCGTCATGTGGCCGCCGAGTCCGAGGCCGCGCATGGCGGGGTCGCCGATGTTGGTGTGGAGGTGGGCGGGATACGCGGCGATGATGTCGTTAAGCGGCGCGCTGAACTCGTGGCGGAGCCGGCTCCGGACCATGGCGCGGATGAACCGGCGGTTGATGGAATGGCGCCACCAGGCGGGGCGGATGAGGCGGCGGACCACGCGGGGAAGGATCATTTTATTCCAGATTTTTTCCTGGCGGCGGGTGTCGAGGCAGCCGAGCATATAGCCCTCGACCCTGCCCTCGACGGTGGCGACGAACGCGCTCTCGGGCTCGTAATCGGTCCAGTAGCTGGACCAGAGGTCGGCGAATTCGTCGCGTCCGATGAAGACGGCCTCCTGGGGGTTTCCGATGAAGCCGGTCTCCGAGCAGATCCAGCGGACGCGCTCGCGGTCCTCGGGCCGGTAGCTCCTCACTTCCCATTTCCCGCCGTCACGGGTAATGCCTTCGAAAATTGTTTGGTTGGACAAGGTTTAACGCTCCTGAGATAATGAGGACATAAAGCACATGATTTTTTCACGCAAAGGCGCAAAGGACGCAAAGGGAAGAAAAATTTTTTTCTGGACTGATATGGATGTTTCAAGGTGATTCAAGGCTGGTGCAATGAATCAATCTTCCTTTTTTTCTTTGCGTTCTTTGCGCCTTTGCGAGAGCAAAAACTCCTTCGGCTTGAGTTAACCGCTTTATTTCACGATGACCTGCCTGAGCGCCTGGAAGAGGTCCCTGGCGGTGTCGAAGCGGTCCTCCGGCTTCTTCTGCATGCACTTCAAGATGATGTCGTTCAGGGAGTCCGGGACTTCGGGGTTTTCGTTTTTGGCCTCGGGCGGCGGGGTGTGCACGTGGTGATAGGCGGCGTCACCGCGCATGAAGGGGAGCTTTCCGGTTGCCATCTCGTACATGGTGATGCCGAGGGAATAGATGTCGGTGTGGTGGTCAATGTTTCGGCCCAGCGTCTGCTCGGGGCTCATGTAATATGGGGTCCCGGAGGCGATGGTCTGGTATCCCTTGACTTCCTCGATGACCTTGGCGAGTCCGAAGTCCATGAGCTTGACCTGCTTTTCGGGGGTCCACATAATGTTGGAGCTTTTGACGTCGCGGTGGACGATCCTGCGCTCGTGGGCGTATTCCAGGGCGCGGCAGACCTGTCCGGCGATCATGAGCACGGCCTTGACGGGGAGCTGGCCGGCGTGGTTCAGGATTTGCTTGATGGTCTCGCCCTCGACGAACTCCATGGCGATGTA
>DATKZS010000190.1:0-18545 GCA_035527835.1 bacterium | reverse complement strand
CATGGCCACGGGGGTGAAGGCGGCGGCGTTCGCGGGCCTGCTTCGGCTTCTGATCTACGGCTTCACTCCCTTGTGGAGCCAGGGCACGCTGTACCAGGCGTTATACGTGATGGCCATCCTGACCATGACGCTGGGCAACTTCGTGGCCATCGCGCAGAAGAACCTGAAGCGGATGCTGGCCTATTCCAGCATCGCCCACGCGGGCTACATTCTGGTCGGGCTCACGGCGCTGGCCGCTTCCAGCCAGTACGCGCGCCTTCTGCCGGGGACGGCGGGAGAGATGGCCATGTTCAGCCGGGGCCTGTCGGCGTCGTCAGCGGTGCTCTTCTACCTCTTGGGCTATACCTTCATGAACCTGGGCGCGTTCGGGGTGATCATACTGGTGGGCCGGGAGAAGGCGGAGGGCGACACGCTCAACGGGTTCGCGGGCCTGGCCCGGCGGCGGCCGGCGCTGGCGGCGGTGATGGCCATTTGCATGTTCTCGCTCGCGGGGGTGCCGCCGTTTGTGGGGTTCGCGGCCAAGTTCTACATCTTCCAATCGGCGATTTCCTGCCGGCTATATATTCTCGCCATCATCGGGGTCTTGAATTCCGTGGTGAGCGCGTATTATTATTTGCGCGTTCTCGTGGTAATGTACATGGAAGAGGAAAAGGTCCCGATGGCCGGCGGGGCTCCCCTGGTTTCGGGGGCGGCGGCGGCCAACGCGCTGATGGCCGCGGTGGTTGTGTTGATGGGAGTTTTCCCGCAACCGGTGCTCAACTTGATTGACAAGGTCTTCAGCAGGGAAATGATGGACCTGATCATGCATTAAACCATGGTTGATCACAACAACCACACCAGGATAAGCAGCTCGAAATCGGCCCCGGGGGAGGAAGGCCGGGCGGTCAAGGCCAGCCTGTCCATCGAGAGCCGCATGGGCCGGACGGTGAAGGGCGAGGCCATCAATCTCCTCTTCGGCAACCAGATGCTCATCGGCCGCGAAAGGTCCTGCGACCTCTTTCTCGACGACGACCGCATCTCGCGCAAGCACTCGCTGCTCCGGATTGACCCCGACGCCGCCCGCCTTAGCGACCTGGGAAGCACCAACGGGACCACCAGAAACGACGAGCCGGTGTCGGAGGAGATCATCATCGAGTCCGGCGACCTGATCTGCTTCGGCCATGCCCGGACCTACGAGGCCAAGATCGTGGCGCGGGAGGACGCCATCACCTCGCTCCGACTGGCCTCCGGCGCCGACGCTTACCTCTTGGTGCCCCAGGAGATCATCATCGGCTTCGCCGACCCCAAGGCCACCGACGTTGACTTCAGGGTCTATGACCCGAAAATCCTGCCCCGCCACGCGCGCATCGAATATTTCGCCGGCCGGGCCTTCATCGTCACCCTCGACCCCTCCCGGCCCGTGGTGGTCAATGGGAATCCGGTGCGCGAGATCGAGATCCGCAACAACTACCTGATCGAGATCGGCGGTACGCTCCTGCGCTTCGAGCGGCCGGACTGAGCCCGCTGGAATTTTCCGAAAACCGGGAGGGCCGCCGACGCGGCCTTTTTTGTTCCTGCCGCGCGGGCAATGTACAATCGCGGGCAAGGAGGGGGCTCATGCCGGACGCGATACTTAACGGGACCATCACGGACGTGCCGGGGGTGAAGGCGGGGCATTGCTCGGATTTCGAGAACGGGACCGGGACCACGGTGCTGATTTTCGAGAAGGGCGCGGTGGGCGGCGTGGACGTCAGGGGCCTGGCCTCGGGCAGCCGCGAGCTCTTGGCGCTCGATCCGCTCCACGTCACGGCGTTGTGCCACGCGGTGTGCCTCTCCGGCGGGAGCGCCTTCGGCCTGGCCGCGGCCGACGGCGTGATGCAGTATCTTTCCGAGCGCAACATCGGCTATTTCGCGCGGGTGGCGGTGGTCCCGATCGTGCCGGCGGCGATCATCTTCGATCTTTCCTTCAAGAACGCCAAGGTTCGGCCGGACCGGTCGTTCGGCTGCCGGGCGTGCGAGGCCGCGGGCGACGGGCCGCTGGCCATGGGCTCGGTGGGCGCCGGGACCGGGGCCACCGTGGGCAAGCTCTTCGGCATCGAGCACGCGGTGAAGGCCGGCGTCGGGTCAGCCTCGGCGCGCACGGACGACGGGATCACCGTGGGCGCGCTGGCGGTGGTCAACAACCTGGGCGACGTGCTCGACCATAAAACCGGCCGGATCCTCGCCGGGACCCGGGACCCCAAGACGGGGAGCTTCGTGGACACGGCCCGCACGCTGGCGCGGCTCGCAATGCCCACGGACGCCATGGCCTCCCCGGTGGCCGAGAACACCAACCTCATCGTGGCGGCCACCGACGCCAAACTTGACAAGGCGGGAGCGAACAAGTTCGCGCGCATGGCCTCGGCCGGGATGGCCCGGGTGTTGTCGCCGGCGCACTCGACCTTTGACGGCGACATCGTGTTCGCGTTCTCGACCGGCCAACGCCCAAGCGACGTGAACCGGGTGGGCGCGATCGCCGCCGAGCTGGTCATGCAGGCCATCAACCGGGCCGTGCTGCTGGCTGACGGGCTGGGGACCGTTCCCGCGCTTAAGGACCTGAATTCCAGGTGATTGAACGCCGGACGGGAGGATTCAGGAGCCGCATTTACCGCCGGGCCGGGGCTTTTCATCCCTTCATTTTCCCGCTGTTGTGCGATTTTCAGGGGTTTACAATCGTGGTTCGCTGTGGTAGCGTAATTATATGGGCTGGTCCCTTTGGAGAGGCCAAGGGGATGGTCACGCCCGCAGGCGGAAACAGGCGGAAAACTTCCTGTTAAAGGGAAGGGTGTTTATTAAGCTGGATCCAAAGAGATGGGCCTGGTCGGAAGCCTTGAAGATCTAGGACTGGGGGACATTCTCCAGATCGTCAGCCTCTCCCGCAAATCGGGTGTCTTGAACCTGGGCTGGGGCGAGGTGAAGGGGAAGATCATCTTCCGCGACGGTCAGGTGGTGGCGGCCTGGTCCAGCGCCAACAAGCAGTCGCTGGCGCCGCTGCTGGAGGGCCGGGGCTTGATCCCGGAGTCGCGGCGGGAAGCGATGGACCGGGAGATCAACGCGTTGCCGGACGCGGCGGCGGTCAAGGACCACCTGGTCAAGGGCCTCAAAATTGTGGAGGGCGAGATTGACGAGTTAATACGCGAACGTATCGAGGCCGTGGTCTTTCATTTCTTCACCTGGCCGGAGGGCATCTTCAGCTTCGAGCTCCAGGACATCGTCCCGGACCTGGCCGCCCTCGAGCCGCCGGACCATTCCTTCGTGCTCGAAGTCGGCCTGAGTCCGCAGTTCCTCGCCATGGAAGGCACCAGATTACAGGATGAGCATAAGCGGGCGCGGGAGGAAGCGCCGGTGGGTCCGCCGCTGAAGGGCGCGGCCGCCAGGCCGTCCCGGGCCGAGGCCGGTGCGTCGGCGCCCGTTCCGTCCGCCCAGGCGCAAGCTCCGGCCGCCAAGGAAGACTTCGGCTCGGTCTCCGACGCGCTGGCGTTTTACGAAGGCAAGAAGAAGGCCATGGGCCTGGACGAGACCGGGACCGCGCCGACGGAGGCCCGGCAAGAACAGCCCGGGGCCGCATCGCGGCCGGCGCCGCGACCGGAACCGGCCGCCGCGCCCGGGATCGCGCCGCCGCCCGGAGATGCGCCGCACCTCGTGATCGTGGATGACGACAAGTTCATGCTCGAATCCATGGTGCACCACCTCGCGGCCAAGGGCTACCGGACCAATACCTTCGAGGAGATCGGGCCGGCGCTCACATACATCCAGGGGCTGGTGGACATGAGGGTGAGGCCGGGGGCCGTGCTCGCGGACCTGCTCATGCCCAACCTCACCGGCGACTCCACCTTGGGCGGCCTCGAGTTCCTGAAAAAGGTAAAGGCCCTGAACCCGGCCATCTCCCAGTACATCATGACCGACTATGAGAACCTCCCGGCCCGCCAGCGAGCGGAAGAGCTGGGCGCGCGCTTCTTTTTCATGAAGCCCAAGTCGTCCCAGCTCGACGATGATTTCAGCTCGCCCGAGCTCATCAACTTCGTGCAGATCCTGGAGAACGCGCTGCTCTCCGAGCCCAAGCCGCCGGCGCCGGAGCCGGAGCGGGAGGATGGCTCGGTCAACCTGGGGGAGGAGCTCCGGCGCGAGTTCGGGGAGGACGTGGTGCCGATGCACCCGGGCGTCGAGTATCTGACGCCCAGCCGCGGCCTGCACATGCTCAAGGCCATGATCAGCGAGCTGAACGATCCCGGGTCCAACGGCCAGATCACGCTCCTCATCCTGCGCTTCGCCTCCGAGCTCATGAACCGGGCGGTGATCTTCCTGGTGGCCAAGAACCAATTGGCCGGGCTCGGGCAGTTCGGCATCCAGATTGACGGCACGGACCCGCAGAGGCACGTGCGGCAGATCCGCATCCCGTTGAACGAGCCTTCCATCTTCCGGGAGGCCATCCAGAAGCGGCTGCCGCTCAAAAAGCCGCTCAAGGACACCAAGTGGAACAAGTATCTGGTGGAGCGCCTGGGCGGCAATATGCCGCGGGAGGTGTTCGTGGCGCCCATCATCGCGGGCGGAAAGATCGCGGCCATTCTTTACGGCGACAATGCGCCGGAAGAGACGGAGATCGGGGACACCGAGAGCCTCGAAATCTTTCTGGCGCAGGCCGGCTTGGCCATGGAAAAGGCGCTCCTGGAGCGCCGGCTCAAGGAAATGGGCAAGCTGCCGGAATCATCTTAAGGGGCCGAGGCCGGCCGGGAGCGGGGAGGCAGGATGGGAAAACCGATTCTGATTGCCGAAGACTCAGCGGTTACGCGGGCCTTTCTCGTCTCGACATTGGAGGACATGGAGGACTTTGAGATCATCGAGGCATCAACCGGCTTCGAGGCGTTGAAGCAGCTCCCCCGGCGGAAGTTCTCCCTCATCATCACCGACATCAACATGCCGGACATCAACGGGCTCGAGCTCATTAACTTCGTCAAGAACAACATCAACTACCGCGACATTCCCTTGATCGTCGTGACCACCGAAGGCTCGGAGCGCGACCGCAAAAAGGGCCTGGCCCTGGGCGCCGACGAGTACCTGGTCAAACCCATAGACCCCGAAGCCCTCCAGGAAGTGGTCATGCGATACCTGGGAAACTCCAAGGAGTAAGGACACCGAAGCATGGTGGGCGACATCCCCATAGATGAGTTCCTGGGCGAAGCCGAGGACATCGTTGATTCTTTGAACCGGGACCTCCTCGCCATCAACGAGGCCGTGTCCAAAAAGAAGAAGTTCGACCCCGCCCTCATCAACAACATCTTCCGCGCCGCCCACTCGCTCAAGGGCATCTCCGGCCTGTTCGGCTTCACCGAGCTGACCGGCCTGGCCCATACCCTGGAGAGCCTCCTCGACCGCCTGCGCCTGGGCAAGGTCGAGCTCACGGATGACCTGCTCGACCTGCTCTTCGAGAGCGCGGACATGCTCCGCGCCATCGTCGCCGGCAAGGGAAAGGGCCAAGAGGCGCCCAACGCCCGCGACGTGGACGAGCTGATCGAGCGCCTCGAATCCGGAGAGCCCCGCCCGAAGGAAACCAGGCAGGACGACGTCATGTCGTGCGTCGGACTCGACATCCTGGCCGTGCTCACCGAGTACGAGGAGCACCGGCTCCACGAGAACATCAAGGACGGAATGCACATCATCAAGATCCGCGCCGCCTTCGACCTCGCCACCTTCGATGAAGGACTCACCGAGCTCCAGGCCCTGGCCAAGCAGCAGGGAGAGATCATCACCACCCTGCCCTCCGCCGAGGAATCCAGCGAGGACAAGATAACCTTTGACCTCATCATCGGCACGGAACGGCCGCTGGAGGTGGTCAAGGAATCGCTCTCCGGGCGGTCGCTTACCTTCACCCTGTTGCGCGAGGGCAGCCGGGCCGCGGCTAGTCAGGAGGAGGGTCCGGCGCCGGCCCGGGAGGAAGAGGGGAAGGAGGAGAATGAGCCCGGAGCGGAAGAGGCCGCGGCCGAGCCCAAGGAGGCGCCGCCGCGGGAGGCGGGCGACGCCGGCGCGTCGCTGCGCACCATCTCCCAGACCGTGCGCGTGGACATCGGCAAGCTCGACAACCTGATGAACATCGTGGGCGAGCTGGTCATCGCCAAGAACATCATGACCCAGCTCATCGAGCGGCTGCGCGCGGAGATGGGCTTCACCGAGCTCAGCATCGAGCTGGTGAAGAACACGCGCACCATGGAGCGCAAGCTCTCGGAGCTCCAGTCGGGCGTGCTCGAGGTCCGCATGGTGCCGGTGGGCCAGATCTTCGACAAGCTGCACCGGAACGTGCGCAAGCTCTCGCGCGAGCTGGAGAAGGAAATCGAGTTCGTGGCCGAGGGCGGCGACACCGAGCTGGACAAGCTGATTATCGAGGACCTGGCGGACCCGCTGATGCACATCATCCGGAACGCCCTGGACCACGGGATCGAGGTCAAGGCCGAGCGCATCCAGCTCGGCAAGCCGGCCAAGGGCCTGATCCGGCTGCGCGCCTTCCAGCGCGGCAACCACGTGGTCATCGAGATCTACGACGACGGCGCCGGGATCAATTATGACCGCATCAAGAGAAAAGCCGTGGAGATGGGCTTCTTCAGCGCCTCGGCCGAGCCGCGCGCCGACGAGCTGATCGAGTGCCTGTTCGCGCCCGGCTTCTCCACCGCCTCGAAGGTCAGCGAGATCAGCGGACGCGGAGTGGGACTCGACGTGGTCAAGCAGAACATCTCCGCGCTCTCCGGCGCCATTGACGTCGAGAGCCGGCAGGGGGAGGGGGCCAAGTTCACCATCACGCTGCCCATCACCCTGGCCATCATCCAGGCCCTGATCGTCGAGGCCGGAGGCCAGACCTTCGCCATTCCCCTGAACTCCGTGCAGCAGGGGCTCATGATCCAGCCCCGCGAGATCCAGACCATCGAGGGACGCGAGGTGATCGAGCTCCGCGGCAAGACCCTGCCCCTGCTCCGCCTCGACAAGCTCTTCGGGCTCACGCCCGGCGGAAACGGCGGCAAGGGCAGCGGCCGCAAGACGGAGGCGGCCGCCGGCGAAGATACCGGCAAGGACGTGCCCGCTGACGCCCGCGAAAATGGAGAGGCGGAGAAAGAGGGAGAAGGACGGGAAATTTACGTGGTCAAGGTCGGAATCGCCGACCGCGGCCTCGGCATCATCGTGGACCGGTTGTGGGGACGGCAGGACATCGTCATCAAGTCGGTGGGAGAGGTGCTGAAAGGGATCAAAGGCATCGCCGGAGCCACCGAGCTCGGGAACCAGCGCACCATCCTGGTGCTCGACGTCATGGACCTCATGGAGGAGGCCGCCGTCTCGATGTTCAGCGCCAACAAGTGACCGGACGAGGGCAGTGCCTCATTCCGTGGCGCGGCGCATTGAAATCATGAGAATTTTTCAAGACGGGATTAACGGGATTTACAGGATGAGAAAAATCAAAATAATTATTCCGAAAATCCTGTTAATCCTGTCTCCAAATTCTTTGAGCAGGTAAAAGGAAAAAATGTACGAGGAATTCTACGGGCTCAACCGCAAGCCGTTCAGCAAGACCCCGGACCCGGGACTGCTCTATCTCAGCCCCGAGCACGCCGAGGCCCTTGCCCGCATGGAGCAGGCGGTGGATGACCGCGAGCTCATGGTGCTCACCGGAGACATCGGCTGCGGCAAGACCACCCTCTCCCGCGCCCTGATTGACCGGCTGCCCGACTCCGTCCGCCCCGCCCTCATCATCAACCCGCGGCTCACCCCCAACCAGCTCCTGCGCACCATCGCGCGCCGGCTCGGGGTGGACGAGCCCCGCTACTTCCGCGCCGACCTGGTCGAGCAGATCAGCGACCGGCTCTTCGATTGTTACGACCAAGGCACGCTGCCCCTGATCATCATTGACGAGGCCCAGTCCATACCCTCGCGCGAGACGTTCGAGGAGGTCAGGCTGCTCACTAATTTCCAGCTCGACGACATGAACCTGATGGCCATCATCATGATGGGCCAGCCCGAGCTGGCCCGCCGCCTCACCCACCGCGTGTACGAGGCCTTCCGCCAGCGCGTCGGCCTCAAGTATCACCTGGGCCCGCTCGACGCCGCGGCCGTCAAGGATTACGTCGCCTTCCGCCTGTGCATGGCCGGGAGGGACCAG
This sequence comes from bacterium, assembly GCA_035527835.1. Taxonomy (GTDB): domain Bacteria; phylum RBG-13-61-14; class RBG-13-61-14; order RBG-13-61-14; family DATKZS01; genus DATKZS01. Next base: position 10,390 of record DATKZS010000190.1, on the reverse strand, counting down.
GAGCTGTTCACCGAGGACGCGATCGGCCTGCTCGCCGAGCTCTCCCGCGGCATCCCCAGGTGGATCAACAACCTGGCCGGCGCCGCCCTGCTCCAGGGCTTTTCCGAGGAGGCCGGGAGCATCACCGGCCGGATCATACGCGACGTGGCCCGCGACCTGGGCCTGTCCGAGGTCCGGACCCCGGATCAGGACGAGGCGGCCGGGCCCGACCTGGAACCGGACCAGGACCCGGAGTACGAGGGAAAACACGAGGCGGCGCGAAGGTGAAAATCGGCAGGCCCGACGCTCCTGTCGGGCGCGCCGGCCATTAGGAGAAAAATGGACCTGGTCAAAGCCAGAGAACGGGCCAAACAGAAGGCCCGGGAAGAAGCCGAGAAAAAGGCCGCGGAGGAAAGGGAGAAGTCCGCGGGCGGGGAAGCGTCCGTCCGTCCGGCCCCTCCCGAAAGCCCCGCCGCCGCGGCCCAAGTCAAGGAGGCCGCTGTGCCCGCGGCCCGGACCGTGAAGCCCAAAAAAGAAAAAGGCGCCAAGAAGGAGCCAAAGAAGGTTAAGAAGATAAAAGCCGGGCCGCCCGCCCCGGCCGGCGCGGCCGAGCGCAAGCCGGGCCCGCCCGCGCTGGTTCCCGAGGCAGAGGTTTTCACCGATGACGCGTTCGGCGAGGACCTGCCTCCAATGGAGCTGGACCAAGTGCTTTGCGACGAGGTGGTCCTGGGCGACGAGGCCGGGAAAGCCGCGGGCAAACCCGGAGCCGCGGACAAGGAAAAAGCCGGGAGCACGGATGAGGACCTCTCCTGGGAGGCGCAGTTCGAGGACATCAGGAGAGGGGCTCCCGAGGCGCGGGCAGAGAAAAAGCCGCGGGAATCCGGCCGCCGCCCGGAGCCGGCAAAGGAAACCGGGCCGGCCCCGGCGTCTCGGGCCTTCGAGAAGCTGGTGGTCGAGGACGAGGATGATCGGAGGGAGGCGCGGCCGCCGGCCGGCAAGGCCAAGCCGAAAAACGGCGCGGAATGGCGGGTGGAGGAGCCGGCGGCGCCGGCGAAAAAGCCGGCGCCGGTAAAGGTGGAGCTGGAGTGGGAAGACAACGGCGAGCATAAGCCCAAGGCCTGGTCGCTCGATGACCTGGCCGGCGACGACGACTTTTTCGCGCTGGTGACGGAGGACCTGTACGCGCGGGAGTTCGGCCGCCCGGAGGACGACGACCTCGGCGCCACCCTCGAGCTCTTGAGCTTCAAGCTGGCAAGCGAGATTTACGCGGTGCCGCTCACCAGCATCCGGCAGATCATCAAGATGATACCGATCACCACGGTGCCCCGCGCGCCCGAGTACGTGCTGGGGATCATATCGCTGCGGGGCAACATCATCCCCATTTTTGACCTGCGCCGGCGGCTCAACCTGCAATCGGCCGAGACCACCAGAAAGACCAGGATCATCGTGGTGGCCGAGGGCATCTACACCGTGGGCCTGATCGTGGACGAAGTCGAGCAGGTGGTGCGTCTCCCGGAGACCAGCCTCGAGCCGCCGCCGCCCATGCTGGCCGGGATCGAGGCCGGGTACATCGAGGGCATCGGACGCCACGCCAAGAAAATGGTCCTGGTCCTGGCCCTGGACAAAATCCTTCAGCCCATCGCTGCGGGAAGATAAAGGAAAGGGGACACGGATGTCTTTCACCACCGATGAATTCGAGGTCAGGCTGGCCGTATTCCTCCTGGAAAAACAGCCCTACGCCATGGACATCATGAAGATCAAGCAGATCATCCGGCCCTTGAAGATCACGCGCCTGCCCAAGGCCCCCGACTTTCTGGAGGGAGTCATCAACCTGCGCGGCGTGGTGATCCCGGTCATTGACATGCGCAAAAGGTTCGGCCTCCCCTCCCGCCGGCAGGGTGAGGAAACCAAGGTCATCATCGCCAGCGTGGAGAAGAAGGTGGTCGGCATCATCGTGGACGACGTGACCGAGGTCATCCCGGTGCCGCGGAGCGAGATCCAGCCGCCGCCCCGCGTGATCCGGGGAGTCGAGGCCACCTTCTTGCTGGGCGTGTGCCGATACAAGGACGACATATTGCTGATCCTCAACCTGGACGAAATATTGTCCGCCGAGGAGAAAATCAAGCTCTCAACTCTGAGCGGGGCCGCCGCCCGGCCCAAGACCGCTTCATAAAAAGGGGAAGAAAACATGCTTGTCGCCTGTCCAACCTGCAAGACCAGATACAAGATTGATGACGCCAAAGTCGGAGACCAGGGGCTCCAGCTCAGGTGCACCAAATGCTCCGGCGTGTTCCGCGTCAAAAAGCCGCCGACACCGGCGGCCGCCGGAGCGCCGGCGCCCAGACCCGCGCCGGCCCCGGCAGCGCCGCCCCGGCCGCCCGCGCCGGCCCCGGCAGCGCCGCGGCCCGCGGCACCCCCGTGGGCCGCCCCGAGACCTGCTCCGGCAGCGCCCAGACCAGTGGCCCCGGCCGCTCCTCCGCCCCGGCCGGCCCCCGCGGCTCCCCGTCCCTCGGCCCCGCCGCCGGCCGCCGCTCGGCCCGCGGCTCCCCGTCCCTCGGCCCCGCCGCCGGCCGCCGCTCGGCCCGCTACTCCCCGTCCCTCGGCCCCGCCGCCGGCCGCCGCTCGGCCCGCGGCTCCCCGTCCCTCGGCCCCGCCGCCGGCGCCCCGACCAGCTCCGGCCCCGCCGGCCGCCCCTCGGCCCGCGGCGCCGCCGGCTGCTCCGAGACCCCAGGCGCCCCCCCGGCCCGCCGCGCCGCCCGCCGCGCCGCCCGTGGCGGCAAGGCCCGCGCCCGCCGCGGCCAAGCCCGCGGCCCCGCCGGTCAAGCCCCTGGCCACCGGCCCGTATCAGCCGTCCACTCCGTCGCTCGGCAAGGTCCTGGTGGCCGACAGCGACGACGCGTTCCTGCGCCACATCGCGCGCGTGCTGTTGCAGGGCAGCTTCACGGTCTACCTGGCCCATGACGGCGCGGTCGCCATGGAGCTCATCAAGCTGAAGGCCCCGCAGGTGGCCATCGTGGACGTGGCCCTGCCCAAAATTTTCGGGTTCGAGGTCGCGGAGATGGTGAAGAAGGACCCGGCGCTGAAAGCCAAGACCAGCGTGGTGCTGCTGGGATCGGTCTACGAGAAGGACCGCTTCCGGCGCCAGCCCCAGTCCTTATACGGCGCGGACGAATACATCGAGAAGCACCACGACGGCAAAGCCGTGCTGGCCAAGGTGCGCCGCCTGATCCTGGGCGAGCCGGAGCCGCCCATGGAGGAGCCCCCCCCGGCCCAAGCCCCTCCAGCGCCCGCCAAAGCCCCCGCGCCCGCCAAAGCCCCCGCGCCCGCGCCCAGGCCCGCCGCGGCGCCATCGGCCTTCCCGCCCGTGCTCGACGACCCGGCGCACCAGAAGGCGGCCCGGCTGGCCCGGACCATCGTGAGCGACCTGGTCCTGTATAACCCTGACCTGGTGGCGCGGGGCGCCAAGGAGGGAACCGTTTACGACCTGCTGGCCAAGGACATCTCGGACGGCCTCAAGCACTATAATTCGCGCGTCTCCGAGCAGATCCGCTCGCGGCGCGACTATTTCAAGGAAGCCATGGAAAACATGATCGCCAAGAAACGCGCGGACCTCGGCCTGGCGTGACGGGAGGCGGGTTGGCCGCAAGTTTAAATAATAACTGGGGCATGATGCTGGCGAACCCGGACGAGGAGGTCCGGCGCGGCGCGGTCATGTCTTTGCAGCACGTGGGCGGCCCCGCCGCGATCACGTTTCTGGACCAGGCCCTGGGCGACGGGAGCTGGCGCGTGCGCAAGGCGGCGGTGGAGGTCTTCCGCGCGCTTCCCGACCGGGCACAGGCCGCGCGGACCCTGGTGGGCGCGCTGGCCGACTCGGAGAACGCCGGCCGGCGCACCGGAGCCATGGAGGCCCTGGTGGCCATGGGCCGCGTCGCGCTGCCCTATCTGCACGAATCGGTGCACCATCCTGACGGCGACGTGCGGAAGTTCATCGTGGACATTCTCGGGGTGATCGGCGACCCGTCGTCGGTTGACTCGGTCCTTCCCCTGACCCGGGACCCGTCGGAGATCATCCGGCTGGCGGCGGTGGAGGCGCTGGGCGCGATCGGCGGTTCCCGGTCCTTCGAGGCCTTGCTCACGCTCCTGCCGTCGGAGGACGTGTCCCTGCAGTTCAGCGTGCTCCACGCGCTGGGCCGCATCGGCAAGCCGATCCCCATGGACTCGATCCGGCCGCTCATGCCAAAGAAGATCCTCCGGCGCGCGCTGTTCGACGCGCTGGGCCAGACGCGCAGCCCGGAGGCCGTCGAGTTCATCATTGACGGCCTTTCCGACTCGACCAAGAGCGCGCTGCAGGCCGGCGTGCGGGCGCTGCACCGGCTGAGCGAGGACCCGGGACTCCTCGATTTCGTGACCCAGACCGTGAAGAAGAAGATGTTGGCCCGGCCGATCGGGCCGCTTGCCGAGTTCCTGGAAGCGAATCATCTGGGGACCAAGCGGGCGACCATCGCGCTGTTGTCCATGATCGGGACCCCGGAGGCGGTGCAGTCGCTGGTCCGGGCCTACCGCGACGACAGCATCCAGGCGGAGGTGGCCGAGGCCCTGGCCCGCCTCGGGAGCGTGTCCGAGGACACCATCGCCGAGGTGGTCAAGGAAGAGCCGGAGGCCGGGCGCGAGGTCCTCCAGATCCTCCGGGAGGCCCCGGGAGCGGAGCGCGCGCTGGGGCCGATGAGCAACCAGCAGTTCCAGATGGTGCGCGACCTGGTCTCCGACGAAAGCGGGCTTTACTACGAGCGGGACCTGAAGTACCTGGTCGAGCGCAGGGTGCAGCGGCGGATGGAGGAAATGGGCCTCCGTGAATATGAGCGCTACTTCGACCTGATCACCGCCGGGCGGGAGCCGGGACGGGAAGAAAAGAAGCGGCTGATCGGCGCTCTCTCCACCAACGAGACCTATTTCTTCCGCGAGGATTTCCAGCTCCGCGCTTTCAAGGACGAGATCCTGCCCGCGCTCAAGGAAGAGAAGGAGCGGGAGGGAGTGCGACGCATCCGCGTCTGGAGCGCGGGCTGCTCGTCGGGGGAGGAGCCGTACACCCTGGCCATCCTGATCAAGGAATCCCGCGGCCTTAATGGGTTCAAGTTCGAAATTATCGGCTCCGACATCAGCGAGCAGATGATCGCCAACGCGCGGGCGGCGGTATACAACCCGGCGTCCTTCCGGTCCACCGAGGACTATTATATTAAAAAATATTTCAGCGTGGAGGGGAGCCGGAGGAGGTTGGCGGAGGAGATCCGGAAGATGGCCGCCTTCGACACCCAGAACCTGATGAGTTGCGGCCAGGCCGCGCGCCTTCAGGGGCTGGACGTCATTTTCTGCCGCAACGTCATCATCTACTTCAGCGCGGAGGCCAAGAAGCGGGTGGTGGACCAGTTTTTCGAGCTGTTGAACCCGGGCGGGTATTTGCTGCTCGGGCATTCGGAATCGCTGATGAGCGTGTCGAGCCAGTTCGAGCTCGTGCACTTGAAACAGGACCTGGTTTACAGAAAGCCCGGGGGGAGGAGCTCCAAGCCATGATGGATGAAGCCCTGATCCGGGTCCTGGTGGTTGACGACTCCGCCTTCAACCGGCGGACGATCTCGGAGATCCTGGAGACCTCCGGGGTGGCCAAGGTCGTGGGGGTGGCGCGCGACGGCGAGGAGGGCATCAAGAAGGCGTTCGACACCCGGCCCGACCTGATCACCCTCGACCTGGAGATGCCGCGGATGGACGGGTTCACGTTCCTCCGCATCGTGATGAAGAGCCTGCCCACGCCGATCCTGGTCATCTCCTCGCGCAGCGAGGACAAGAACGTGTTCAAGGCCCTGGAGCTGGGCGCCATTGATTTCCTGGCCAAGCCGTCGAACCACATGGCGAGCAGCGACCTTCTCAAGGACGAGATCGTGGCCAAGATCAACGTGGTGCGCGAGCTCAAGCTCAGAAACGTGCAGCGGCGCCTGTCGCGGCCGGCGGCGCCCGCCGCGGCCTTCGGGACGGAGGCCCGGCCGGGCCCGGACCTGCCCAAGGCCTCCGCGGTGCTGATCGGGGCGTCCACCGGCGGCCCCTCCGCCCTTCAGTCCATCATCTCATCGCTGCCCGCCAATGTTGACGCCCCCATCCTGATCAGCCAGCACATGCCGGCCGGCTTCACCCGCGCGTTCGCGGAGCGGCTGGACCGCAACTCGCAGCTTCGGGTGAAGGAGGCCGAGGACGGCGACCCGGTGGAGCCGGGCCACGTGCTGATCGCGCCGGGCGGCAAGAACCTGCTGGCCCGCAAAAAGGGCGGACGCTACGTGGCCGAGGTCTGCGAGCGCGCGGAGACCGACAAGTACGTGCCCTCCGTGAACGCGCTGTTCGTGTCGGCGGCGGAGGCATTTGCAGACGGCTGTCTGGGTGTGGTATTAACTGGGATGGGAAACGACGGGGCCGAGGGCGTGGTCAAGCTCAAGGAGGCCGGCGGCCAGGTCCTGGCGGAATCGGAGCGGACGTGCATCGTCTTCGGCATGCCCAAGGAGGCGATCAATACCAAGCGGGTGGACGAGGTCCTGAACCTCGAAGACGTGCCCTCCGCCATCCTGCGGCGCTGCCGCGTGAGGTGATCGGGGAGAGGGATCGGTGGACAAGAACGAAGCGAAAAAACCGGACACGCCCGTGGCGGAAAACGACGAGGAAAAGGACCGCCAGAAGCCGGATGAGATCCTCAGCTACATGTCCAAGTCCATGGATTTCATCAAGGATCTGATGGAGGACAACGAGCGGCTGCGCTACCGGGAGGTGCAGCTTCAGGAGGAGAACTTCGAGTTGTCCGCCGGCACCGGCAAGGGACAGCGCGCGGAAATCCTGCAGCAGCAGCTCAAGAAGCTGGAGCAGGAAAAGGACCGGCTCCTCTTCGAGTACAAGCGGGTGGAGGACGAGAACAAGGGCTACGCCGCCCGCTACGTGGACATCGAGGACGAGAACAACAACCTGGCCAACCTCTACGTCTGCTCCTTCCAGCTCCATTCCACGCTGGATTTCAAGGAAGTGGTCCAGATCATCATGGAGATCATCATCAACCTGATCGGGGGCGAGGACTACGGGATTTTCCTGCTCGACGGCAAGACGCAAACGCTGCGGCCGGTGGCCATGGAGGGGATGCCGATCGAGAGCATCCCGCCGGTTCCGGTGGGCAAGGGCGTGATCGGCCAGGCGGTGATGACGGGCGAGAACTATTATCATCCGGACATCAGCGGCGAGCAGAAGGGCGGGAACCGGACCGTGGACGACCCGCTGGTGTGCATCCCCCTCAAGATCAAGGACAGCGTGATCGGCGTGATCACCCTGTACAAGCTCCTGCCGCAGAAGACCCTGTTCGCGAACGTTGACTACGAGCTGTTCACCCTGCTGGCGGGACACGCGGCCACGGCGATCTTTTCCTCCAAGCTCTACTCCGAAGCGCAACGCAAACTCCATACCATCAAAGGGTTCATGGAGCTGTTGACTTCGAGCGAGAAATGAAGGGTTCCAAGAGGTCTTCGGGAAAATGGCTCCATTGAAAATCCTGGTGGTGGAAGATTCGCCCACCATGCGCCAGTTGGTCGGGTTCGCGCTCAAGCGCCTGTCCAACGTGGACATCGTCGAGGCCTTCGACGGCGTGGACGGCCTCAAGAAGGTCAATTCCAACCGCTTCGACCTCATCATCACCGACATCAACATGCCGGTGATGGACGGCCTCAAGCTCATCAGCATCGTGCGCAAGGACGTCAACTATAGAAACATCCCGATCATGATCATCACCACCGAGGGCGGGGCCGAGGACCGCGAGCGAGCCCTGGCGCTGGGCGCCGACGCCTACATCACCAAGCCCATCCAGGCCGGCCAAGTCCTCGACACCGTCAAGAGCCTGCTGGGAATTCCCTGAGCCGCGAGTCCCGGCCGCGCGACGTCCGGCCGCTTATTCGTTATCGTCACCCCAATAACCCTTGGATTCGAGCGCGTTATAGGCGTCATCGCACCACTTGTCGCTTTCCGCCACCGTGATCTGCCCGTCTCCGGCAATCTCGGTGAGCTCCGTCAGAAGTTCCCGGTACGTTTGTCCCCACTGCACCATACCCAGCCGCGTCATCTCATCGCTGTAAACCGCGTCGTAGAGGCTGGAGAAGCGCTCCTTTTGTTTTGCGGTGTGATCACCCGTCAGCTCGTTCATGTACTGGGTCTTGGCTATCCCCATGACGCCGGACATACCCTGGTTCATAAGGTCCGGGGCCTTCTTGGCCATGTAAACGCAGGTACCAACGACCGCGAGCCCTCCCACCAGGAGCAGCACTCCACACCCGATCAGGAGATACTTCCACGCGGATGAGCCCTGCGAGGGCGGAGGGGCCATCGGATACTGGCCGGGCATGATGGGTCCCGGCGGCGGGGCCATGGGCCCGGGAGGCGGGGCCATCGGTCCGGGGGGCGGGGCCGTCGGTCCGGGTGTAAAGGGCGGGGCGCCCGGCGGCGCGGCCGGGCCGGAAGACCCCGGCGGCGCGAACGGGTCGGACCCGCCGGAATCCAGTTTAAACCCGAAGCCGCTTCCGATTCGCCGTGATTTCATCCCTGCACCTCCTGATGAGAATTATTCAAGTTTCAAAACGATCCCCGGGCTGGAGGATCGAGTATCGAGCAGCGAGGATCGAGGATATGAACCACAAGCCGCGCCGGCGCTTCTCAAGCCCCGCGCCCCAAGCCTCAAGCCTCAAGCCCCAAGCCTTAACACTCTTCAGAACGGCAGTGACGCGCTGGCGGCGAAGGTCACCTGCTCGTTGGAGTAGGCCCGCTCGAGCCGGATCACGATCGTGGGCGTGACCACGAACCTGAAGCCGAAGCCCCAGGTATAATGATAGTCCTCGAACATCTCGTCCGCGATGTCCTCGTAATCATGGTATACCCTGGCCTCGTCCCAGAACAGGACAATGGACGGGTATTTCAGCTTGACCAGGCCGTTCAGCACCGGCAGCTCGTAATCGGGCAAGAACCCCTGCCGCAGCTCGACGTTGAACTGCGTGGCGTTTTTGTCAATGAAGCGATAGGAATAAAAGGCCCGCAGGGAATTGCCGCCGCCGTAGTTGGCCATCTGATGGAAGGGGACGTTGCCCTGGTTGATCTGGAGGTTTTGGTGCAGGACCAGGATGGTGTCCTGCTTGTAAATCGGGAGCACCTGGGTGAGGCTCACGCTGAGCCGGTTGAATGAAAAGTCGGATCCGAGGCCCTCGTCGAAGCGGTCATAAGCTATCTCGGTATAGGTTCCCTTCAAGGGCCAGACGACTTCCTCGCGGCCCCCGCCCAGGGGGAAGCGGTCCTCCCTGGTGTCGAGGTAGAGAGTGAAGCCGACGTTGACGAGGCGGGTGGGGTCGAACTCCTTGCTGTCATAGAGGTCGGGGAACACCTGCTTGATGGTGCGGTAATACTTGCGGTCGCTCTTGTCCTTGAGGTCGCCGTCGTCGGGGTTGACATAAGTGAGTCCCACCCGGGCGCGGAGCCCGAAGGTGCCGTAGTCGGTAGCGGGCCAGCGGTAGATGTATTGCGGCTGCACGTTGTACATGACCCACGACCAGTTGCAGATCTTGTTCCGGCGCGAATCGTTGCCGATGCCGTAGAAGCGGATGGAGGGCTTGTTGTCGTAGCCGATGTCGAAGCTCGCCCGGCCGTTCTCGGAAAGGAAATACGGCTCGCCCCAGCTCACCCCGAAAGATGAGTAGCGCGTCTGCGTATAGTCCATGGAGAAGGTGGCGTCGCGCCCCTCCTTGCCCAGAAGATCGCGGAACATGATCGAGAACCCCACCCCGAAGCCCGTGTCCGGTCCGGTGTAAAGGTACGGCGTTCCCGCGAAGTTCAGCTCCTTGGGCTCCTTGGCGGCGGTGTCGCCGTCCTTGACCTCGTCCTGGGCCTGGGCCCGCATGGAAGCCGCGGAAAGGAGCAGGCAGCCTAAAATCACCAATCCTCTGCGTAAAGCCATCTCACTTCTCCCCCTTCATCATCGTTCTTGATCCGTTGATGGCCGTTTCCGGCCTTGCAAACACCCCGCTACTATAAACCGATCCGGGGACATTTGGCAAGGGCTTTTTTAGATAAGGCTTCCCGGGCCGCCGGACCCCTCCGGAAGCCGGGGAAAGGCGGTCTCGCGCCGCCGCGTTTCATGCCGGGTCATTATCGCTTACGGGTGGAGGCCGTGTTGCGGGCAGCGGGCAGCGAAGAGAGCGGGCAAGAGAGAAAAGCCATCACTCTTGTCCAAAATAGGCCGTAAGAAAACCGCCAAGACGCAAAGAGCGCCAAGGATCGCCAAGTAAATCATGATGTTTCTTTGCGGCCCAAAAAAGAACAGCTCCGGAGCGTTGGCCCCAACCGGCTTGGCGAACCG
>DATKZS010000189.1:0-40913 GCA_035527835.1 bacterium | reverse complement strand
CGGTTCGCCAAGCCGGTTGGGGCCAACGCTCCGGAGCTGTTCTTTTTTGGGCCGCAAAGAAACATCATGATTTACTTGGCGATCCTTGGCGCTCTTTGCGTCTTGGCGGTTTTCTTACGGCCTATTTTGGACAAGAGTGATTAATTTTCTCTGCGTTCTTTGCGTCTCCGCGGTTTCATTAAACGCTGATGAAGTATGAGCCCCCATGAAAGCGCGGTCATGCCCGCGCACTCCAAGGAGCCTGGCCGCGGGATCAGTCGGGCAGGGGGATGGAGAGGCCGAGGAGGGGGGCGTGCTGCTGGGCGCCGAAGACGTCGGTGTCGCCGGGCGAGCCGGAGGGCAGAGGCCGGGCGATGGTGATCTTGAGGGCGAGGGCGGGCTCGAACCAGTGGATGCCCAGGACCTCGTCCTCCGTGACGCGGTAGAGGCCCGCGACGAGCGAGGGCGTGAAGAAGCCGCTTTTTTTCGTTCGCGCAAAGGTCCGCTCGTCCTGGAAGAACACGTCGAGGGTCAGCTCGAAGGGTCCGGAGTTCTTGCTCCGGATGATCCGCGCCACGTCCGTCAATCTCACCTTATCCATCTCAGACCTCGACCAAGGTGACGGGAAAATGTTCGAGCGGGTCCGCGACCTCGATCAGATGATACACGTTGAAGCGGAACACGGGTCCGGCCGGCACGTCCTGGGGCGCGAAGGGGAAGGCGAGGTTGCCGGCGGTGGAGAGCCGTCCGGCAAAGCCGTGGTGGAGGATGGTGGTGTGCGCGAACATGCACAGGCTGCTGGCCAGCTCCTGGGTCTGGGCCACGGCCTCGATCAGCAGCCCGGCCTCGTGGCCGGCGGCGGGCGTGGGCTCGCTCTTCCCCATGACGCCGTCGCGGCCGTAGACCCGAAAGTAAAGCTCCCACTGCTTACGCGGCACGTCCGCGAACTGCTCCTCGGCGCGGCGCACGGCCTCCGCGGTCAACTCGTCGAGGCGCGCGATGGCGCCGGGGTCGCGCACGCCGGCAATACAGATGGTGCGGTAGCCCACGCGGGCCGCGCCTTCCAATTTAATGCGGTACACGGGGTCCGCGACGTAGCGGCTGCCGGAAACGCGGACGCGGCGCGGCCCGTCCTGCTCGAAGCTCACGTTGGTGAGGTCCACCATTCCGCCGGGCCCGAACAGGCGCCAGGGCTCGGACTTTTCGTAGAGCGAGTGGGCGGCCACGGAGCGGATAGTGCAGGCGCGCTCCGGGTTGGTGGGCTCGACCAGGAAGCAGTCGCGGCGGATGGTCCCGAACAGGCAGTCGCTGCCGCTGCCGGGCTCGGCCGCGATGGCGCCGCACTCCAGAATCTTGGCCATGTGCTGACTGAGGCCCGGATCGAACCCGGCCCTGATCGGAAGCGCGGCGAACATGGCGGGGTCGTTGGCGCGGCCGGCCACGATCACCCGCGCGTCCAGGTCGAGCGCCCGGATGAACGGCTCCACCCCCATCTGGCCCACGATGCGCACGGCGCGAGCGACCTCTTCCTCAGTGAGCGCGGGCGCGGGCCCGAGCGGCGTGACCTTGCCGGCGCGGAGCTGACTCTTCACGAACTCCTTCTCGAACTCGGCCGGGATCACGGCCATGCGGAAGTGATGGCCGCGCTCCGAGGCGATGGCCTTGATGAGGAGGACGACGGCCATGAGGTGGAGGTTGCCGCCGGCGCCCCCGGCCGATCCGATGAGGAGCGGGATGCCGGCGGCGATGGCGGCGTCGAGCAGGGGCACGAGGTCGGCGCGGATGGCGCCGCCGAACTGGGCGATGCCCATGATGTCTCTTGGTTCGAGTCCCAGGAAGTACGGGCCGGGGTCGGTGCTGCCGGCGTCCACCGCGATGACGTGCGGCTTTCTCCTCATGCCCTCGCGAAGCGATTCGCGGGGAAAGCCGTACCCGAGAATCGCGGTCGGCGATAGAACGCGGATCTCTTCGTCCGTCCCTGCCCTGCCCTGGTCCATGCGCTGGATTGTAATCCCGGGGCAGGGCCGGGATCAAGTGGCCTTCTTCAGACTCGGCGCCGCTTCCTCGCTCTTGGTTCTCCTCGTGGCCAGCATGTTATCAATGCTGAACTCTCCGGCCCCGAGGCGCGCCATCATCAGGAGCCCGCCGAAGATGGCGCCGTTTTTCATGAAGTTGATCAGTTGCATCAAGTGCTGGTCCGGGGGCGCGCTCCAGAAGTTGTGGAAAATCAGGGTCGTCGGCACCAGGTAGAGCGCGAGCAGGAAAGCCATCAGGCGCGTCTTAAAACCGAAGAGCACCGCGAGCCCCCCGGCCAGCTCCAGCGCCAGCGCGGCGCCCAGGAAAAACGGAATCAGCGGCATGTGCATCGCAGCCATGTACCCGGCCGCGTTGTCCCATCCTCCGATCTTGCCATAGCCGCTCCACAGAAAGAGCGCCGCCAGGAAAATCCGGCCTGCCAGCGGCAGCAGACCCTCCGCTTTTTTAAAATAGTCATCCATGTTGAGCCTCCCTCTTTGCCGTAGGCGCTCTAGACGTGAAGCGCTTACCGGATTATTGAAGTACGGTACCAACTGGTCCATGTTAGAAATATAATCATGCGGGTAAGGAAGGCAAGGGATGAGAAGCCGGCCGCGCCGCCGCCGGGTCCATGGAATTGAATCGAGGTGTTCGGGGGGCGGGCCGGAGGCGCCCGATTCACCGCCAGTCCATGCTCAATTCCTGCTGGTCGCCGGGCATGAAATAGATGTAAAGCCGGCCTCCGGCCATGTCGGAGGAGAGGGGCCGCTCGAGGGTGAAGCTGTGGAATTTTCCGGCGTCATCGTAGAACTCCACGCTGATGTCGTGGGGCTCGGCCGGGGCGGGCGCGACGTCGGAAAAGGTGTAGTCGCGGCTGAAGATCTCGTACTCGACCTTGCCGGCGCCGTAATCGAGCTTGAACCGGGTCATGTGCTGTCCGGTTTTGTTCTCCATGACAATACGGACGCTGTCGGCCTCTTTTTTCTGGCAGGACGCCATGGCGGCCAGCGCGACCATCATCATCAGCATCCATAACATGCTATTACTCTTCATCCCGTGCTTCTCCCTGCCTGCGGTCATGGGCGGCCATAATAGCCTTTATTGGCCTGCCACCACTCCTGCCAGTCGCCGTTGTAGTCGGTCTTCCACTTGCGCTCGTTATACATGAAGGCCATGACGGACTCGCCCACGGTGCGGCAGTAGACGCGGTCGGCCTTGTAGAAGACAGGGCGGCCGTTGCTGACGAAGTCGTCGAGCGCTTTCTCACCGGGCACGGGGCGCTTGTCAATCTCGATGAGGAAGTGAATGGGCTCGGGATCGCCGACGTGGTCGAGGAGGATATCAACGGCGGCCCACTTGGTGAAATAGAGCTCGCGCAGGTCCCACCAGACCTGGCTCGCGATCTTGGCGTTCGGGTGCTTCATGTCCTTGAGATGCCGGTCCACGCGCTGGGGAATGCCGCGCTGCCAGAAGTACCACCCGGCCACGGCCGCGGCGGGCAGGAACGCGAGCCAGAAGACGATGCGAGCCGCGTTCTTGCCCCGGCTCATTGCTCCACCTCCCCGCCGCCCGCGCCGGAGTCATCACCATCCACGGAATCTCCTTCCTGAGCGTCCTCTTTTTCCGTGGTAATGGAGATGGAAAAGCTACCCAAGGCCTCGCCGCCGAAGGTTTCCAGCGACCACGCGTTGACGTTATTCATGACCTCGGGCCAGGCGCTCTCGCCGGGCGGGCTCCAGGAAAAGTTGTACTCGGTCCCGGAAAAGTTAGTACCAAAGTCCTGTCCGGTCATGAGGCAGAGGGTGGCCAGCGAGCGCTCGGCAATATCGGCGCTCTTGGGGTCCGACTTGTCGAGCAGGTTGAGCACGCCGACCAGGGACAGAGCGGCGGCCTCCGACGGATACTGGCGCAACTCCTGGGCCGCCGCCCGCTGCAGCGGGTAGACCCGCGATAGCAGTGCGGCCTCCAACACGCGCTCGCGGAAAATGGGAGAGCTGTACCAGACCCCCCAGAAAACACCGACCATGACCGTGGGGATCCCGAACGCTATGGCCAGCGCGATGATGATGATTTTTTTCTGCATGTCATGCCTCGATCTGGTCCGGTGATGGCCCGCGCTTATTCGATTTCGGAGAGGGGCAGGCCTTTTTCGGCGATGATGGTCTCCTTGCCCTGTCCGCTGATCCGGGAGCGCCCCTCATAATAAGGCTTGGCCAGCTCGACGCGCACCAGCTTATCGTCCCGGACCCAGATGGTCACCTGGTACTCCTTTTTCGAGAAGGACATGCCGTAATCCTTCTGATAGTTGAGGTCAGGCTTGGGGTCGTCGCAGGTGACGCCGAAATTCCAGCACGTTTCCTGCTTGCTCATCCCGATCTCGAGGCGGTCAAAAGCTCTCCGGGCCTGGTCCAGGTTCTTTTTTCCCTCGCGGCCGCAGGCAAAGGCGCAACACGCCATGAGCGCCGCCAAGGCGATGGCCAGCATCCGAGCGGTACGATCTTGCATGTGTTTCTCCCCGTGAAAGCTGGAAAAGCGGCCCGCGCGCGGGCCCCCCTGTTATCATTTTACTTACCTCAGCCGCCTGCAATAATCAAGGGGGAATCAACCCAACGGTTTTTGCGCCCCGGCCGGGGATTGCCGGGCTAAATATTTTCTTGACATCCGGAGCCGGGAACGGCTATAGTCTTATTGGCTTACCGGCCGGTCAAGGCAACAGTCTCCATCCGGGAAGACGGGAACTCAATATTGACGGGAGGAAGTATCATGGTTAGAAACGGGTCTTGCGGTGTGGCGCTCTGCATGATGCTCTGCCTGTTCGGCGTTGCCGGGTGCGGCGGCGACGTGAGCGATACGGGCGGGGGCGGAGGCGGGTACTGCGGCCAGATTCCGGACAATTCGGCGCGGATGATCCCGGGTCCGGGCCAGCAGGGCTACGACGCGGAGCTGGAGGCGATGATGGACCGCTACTTCGTCCAGTTCTCGGCCTTCTCCACCGCTCCCTTCGGCTGGGCCCTGGACTCGTACGTGGGCTCGATGACGGACCGCGCGGTGATCGGCCGCTTCGTGAACAATAACCCCCGCGGCCTCGGCTTCACGGCCTTCTGCCGGCAGGACCCGGAGTGCGACCCCGAGTACGCGGTGTTCCGCACGGTTGACGGGAACACGGTCTTGCAGGACGGCATGATCAAGAGCTTCGGGGAATACGGTGACCTGGGCATGTTCGGGGGCGTGGCGACGGCCGCGGACCTTTTCCGGTACGCGGTGATGAAGGATCAGGGCTACCCGTGCGCGGAGATAGTTGAGGCGCGGCAGCGGGTGATCCGGATTCTGGAGGCCAACCACATAATCCACACCATCGCGGGGGTTCCGGGCGTGATCGTGCGGGGCATCATGCTGAAGAACCTGGGCAACTTCCAGAGCCAGGTGGTGCCTCTTTTCGACGCCGAGGGCAATCCGCTGCCCACGGTGAAGCGGGGGGTTTTGCGGGAGGACCAATCGGGTCTTTACCCGGACTGGCTGTGGAACGACGAGACGAGCAAGGACCAGGTTGACGGCTACATCTTCGCCATGGGCGCGATGTGGGACGTGGTGGCTGACGACCCTTACATCCCGCAGTACCTCAAGGACTGGCTGGTGGAGGACGCGCGTAATTTCGCCCACGAGCTGATGCAGGTGGCGCCCGAGATGCACGCCGACATGCTGATGCGCGACGGGGACGGCCGGCTGACCATCTGGTGCGACCTCAACCCGAACGTGGTCGCCTTTTCCGGCTGCCCCGGCGCCGCCTCGCCGGCGCCGGTCTATTCCTTCAACGCCATCATGGGCCTGGGCATCATGCGGGTGCTCTACCACGTCACCGGCGACGAGGACATCCGGGCCTTTTATTACGACGACCTGATCGCCAAGCGGCACTGGGACGAGTTCACCAACACCTCGGCCCTGCCCATGGTTGACACCGGCTACTCCACCAACTTCTCCAACGTGAACATGGCGTTCGTGGCCTATTACAACGCCCTGCGTTACGAGTCCGACCCCGCGGTGCGGGCCCAGCTCCAGGAAAGCCTGGAGTTCAAGCTCTGGGACAACGGCGGGACCCGGCAGCCCTCCGAGCAGCACCAGTCCTTCTTCGACTTCATCTATTCGGGCCTGCGCGCCGGGGGCAACGACCCCGGCGTGGTCGCCCTCGGCATCGAGACGCTCAAGGAGTTCCCCCGGGCGCCGACCTTCAACGACCGGGTCGAGAACTGCGACGCCTCCGAGATCGCCCAGGGCTGGTGCCTGGCCGTGAACGGCGTGGAATGGATCGAGCTCGCGCCCGCCGCCTTCCGCTTCGGCGGCCATAACGACGAGCTGGTCGCCGAGCACGTGGTGCCGCGCCGCCTGCGGGGCCCATCCAACTTCGATTGGCGCTCCTGTCCCTACTCGCCCAATGACGGCGGCTACGCGCTCCAGCTGAACCACGGCGGCGAAGTGCTGGCGGCGTACTGGATGGGCCGCTATCTGCACTCGGGCGGCGCCGAGGACAGAAACGTGTCGCCGATCGCGCGCGTGCCGGTGGTCCCGGAGGCCCCGGGATCGCTCGTGGCCACCGCCATGTCCGAGCGGCAGATCAACCTGGCCTGGGAAGACCTCAGCTACAAGGAGACCGAGTACAAGATCGAGCGCCGCAAGCCGCCGTTCGGCTTCTTTTCCGTGATCGGCGCCGTGGCCGCCGACGTGACCGCCTACCAGGACGCGACGCTCGGCCCTGCCACCGCTTACGAGTACCGGATCAAGGCGGTGAACGGCGCGGGCCCGTCCGGTTATTCCAATGCCGCGCGCGCCACCACCTTCCCGGCGGCGGCGGCCCCTCCGGCCGGCGCGGCCGGACTTATCGCCGTTGCCCTGGACCACGAGCGCATCCGCCTCACCTGGTCGGACCTCTCGACCGACGAGGCCGGGTTCAAGGTGCAGCGCGACGGCGGTGCCGGCTTTGCCACGGCGGCCTCCACCCTGGCGGGAGATACGGCTTACATTGACACCGGGCTCAGCGACGGGACCACCTACCAGTACCAGGTGATCGCGTTCAACTCGGCGGGCGACGCGGCGCCCTCCAACGTGGCCGCGGCCAAGACCGACAAGCTTCCATCCATCTTCGCGGTGGACCCGGTGGAAGACGAGCCGGGCGTGAGCATTTACATCGGCCAGATCGAGATCGGGTTCGGCGACGCGGTGGCCGGGCCGGACGTCACGGTCACGGTGTCGGACGAGGTGGGGCCGGTCAGCGGGACCTGCTCCCTGGACGTGTCCGGAACCCTGCTCACCTTTGTTCCCGACCTGCCGATCCTGACCATGGACACCACTTACACGGTGTCGGTGACGGTGGGCGTGACCACCTATGTGTATTCGTTCGCCACCGAAGGGCTGTGGTGGACCGTGGACATTGACGCGGGCCTCGGCAAGACCTTCGCCATCAACCTCTTCGGGGCCAAGGTCGTGGAACCCCTGGCCCTGGCCGACCTCCTGGCCGGGCTCGGCGTGCAGCCCTACCTGCTGGTCGGCGTCATTGACACCGACGCCGGAGCGCAGGAGATGAGGTTCATCGGCGCCATCGGTGACCTCTCCGGCCCCGACCCGTCCCTCCAGAACATGACCATGCCCACCATTCTCTTCCCCGTCGCCGTTGACCTCAGCAACAACCCGCAATACGTGCTCGGGCCCTTTTTATTCTTCCTCAACATCGAAGGCATCGAGCTGGAGCTCCAGGACATGTTGCTGAGCGGAATTTTCGAGCAGAACTACAATTATTCGGGCAAGGGCGAGTTCAGCGCCGAGCTGGACATCGGGCCCCTGGCCATCCTGCTGGGGATCAACCCGGCCGGCATCTGCACCTTGATGGGCAGTTGCGTTTATTGCCCCTCCGACCCCACCCGCCAGGAGTGCGTGGACATTTACGTCACCGAAATGAGGGCCGAGGCCAAGCCTGACCCGATCGAGCCCATCGCCGCGGTCACGCCCGTGGACCTGGGCGGCGTAACCTTCCACACCGTGGAGCTGACCCTGCTCCATCCCCTGACCGGCGATCCGGAGGCCTTTGTGGACATCCACGTAACGCTCTCCGATGGAAACGGCACGGTGGACGGCGTGGGCGACGTGGTGGTCCAAACCGGCATTGACGGCAAGGTCCAGGTTACGGTCACCGACCCGGACGGAGGAAGCGATAAGCTCACCATGGTCATAGAAAGCGCCGTGAGCTACACCAAGGTCACCTCGATCATTACCGTGATCTTCTAGCCCGGCGACGCCGGAATTCTATTGCGCCGCGGGGTGGGGCCTTACTGGGCCTCCCCCGCGGCGTTTTCGCGCGCGATGTCGCGCATCACGTTATAGGCCGGCTTTTTTTCGCCCTCCGGCGTGACCATTCCCCAGTAGCCTTCCACCGACTTGACCACGTCGAGGAAATGGGAGTTGACGTAGCCCAGGCGGAACAGGGCCCAGTTGAAGAGCCTGAGGCTATGGCCGCCCTCCCACAGCGGCACGACCACGGCGAGGTTTTTCAGGTCCTGGTCCGTGATCTCGGTGTCGTTCGCGTCAGCTCCGATCATGTAGAACTTGAAGTAGCCGTCGGCGCCGGCGGCGCGGGCCGAGTCGTAGGAGCCGCGGACGAACTCGGCCTGCTTCTCCGGGGTGAAGCCGCGCGACGCGGGACCGGCCGGATAATCCGTCTCGATCACCCAAACCGGCATCCCGCCCGTGGCCTCCTTGATGAGAAGCGTGCGCCCGCCCACCACCTCCCCCCGAACCGGGTCCGCGATATAATAATTCGGATACGCGTCAAAACCGATGATCTCCATCAGGCCCTTCCACTCCCGAACCGCGTCCAGCCACGGCCGCGCGCCCATCAGGCGGGAGATGTTGTCCGGAACGTCGGTGTGGAAGTTCATGAAGGTGAGGGCTTCGGGGTCCGCGTCCTTGGCCGCCCGGTGCAGGGTGTCGAGGAGACGGGTGAGGAAGCCCCAGTCGTTCCACGCACAGTGGAGCCCGGAAAGCCACGACGGCTCGCGCCAGCCCCAGGCGGCGGTCAGGCCCGCCTGGTTGAGCTCGTTCTCGAGCTGCCAGACCTTGAGCACGATCCCGTCCGCGTCGTCCACCCCGTCGCCGTCGTAGCGCTCCACCGTGGCCCGCACCGACCAGTACATCTGGGCCAGGTAATGGTCGCGGCCGATGCGGTCGGGAAACGCGTCCTCCCCGCCGATCCTCGCGTGGAACTGCTTGTAGCCGTGACCCACGATGGGAATCGGCCGGATGCCATCGTCGAGCAGCGACCGGATGCGCCGGTCGGTCTGGGCCCAGTCGGCCCGGCGCGAAAGCTCGCGCACCTTGGACGCGTTGCCCATGACGTCGGAGAGCTTGAGACCCGGCTCGATCAGCTCGGGCGTGAGGCGGCTGAGCGGGATGGCGATCCGCTTCCAGCCCAGCCCCAGCTCCTGGAGGTACGGGACGATCTTGTCGTCGCCCTGCGAAACGCCCAGGACAAAGCCGTGAGGAACGGGCCCGGGAGCGCCCGCCGCCCCGGCCGGGCCCGATGCGAGGACCAAAAAAATTATCAGACCGGACAGGATAAAATGGCGGGCGCGAAACAACTGATTATAAGCGCGGGACATGGGCACCTCCCTTGAGCCATTGATTGCATCAGTAATTATATTCAATACCTGGCCCGGAAAGCAAAGTCGGAGCGAGGGTGAATAGAATCGCCCGGAAATTAGACGGATTTAATTAAGTTTTCTAATGATTTTTCAAGCGGTTCCGTGAAGATTTCGCTTGACCTGATAATCGTGCGATAGTACAATCAGCATTGAGGGCTCATCCATGTCGGTACCTGAAATTCCCGAGGCTCCATGATTAGCCGCCTTAACTTGATCCTCCTTCCCCTTCGATGAGGAGCGGGGAAATCTTGATGAAATGGTACCAGAACATATTTCGCAATAAGAAGGAAGAGTCTCAGGCCGAGCTCAAGGCGGTGCAGCAGAAATTTGAAAGCTTCCTTTCCCTGCTCGACAACAACAATCAAACCCTTAAGACCATCGCGGACATGGAGGAAAAGGCGCAGGGCGAGTACCTTTTCGACATCAACTACATCAATGCCTCGCTGGCCGCGGCGCGTTCGGGGGTGGAGACGGTCATCGAGTGCATGGTCCAGCTCGGCGGCGACGAGTACGCGGTGCTCAAGGAGCGGTTCCAGGAGATTGACGCCGACATCGCGCGGTCGCTCCCGGGCGGGCACGCCATTGTGCGCGACGACTTCACCGTCCCCTTTTCCGAGCTTGACCGGAAGCGGGCGCCGAGCGCTGGCGGCAAGAACGCGCAGATCGGCGAGATGAGGAAGATCGGCCTGCCCGCTCCCGACGGTTTCGCGGTCACGGCCTTTGCGTATCAGCATTTCATGGACGCGAACGACCTGCAGGCCCGGATCAGCGCCCGGCTCAAGTCCCTCGACATCAAGAGTTATGAGGAGCTGGCCCGGGCCAGCTCCGAGATCCGCGCGCTGGTGGCGTCGTCTCCGGTGCCGGACGACCTGGCCGCGGCCATCCGCTCCGGCTACACGGCCCTGTTCAAGCGCTCGGGGAACCCGCGGGTGGCCATGCGCTCGTCGGCCATCGGGGAGGACACGCTCCTGAGCTTCGCCGGGCAGTATGAGAGCTTCTTGAACGTGCAGGGCGACGAGATCGTGGAGCGCTACCGCGACGTGATCGCGAGCAAGTTCACGCCCAAGGCGATCTATTATTTCTTGAGCCACGAGCTCGCGGAGTCGGACCTGGCCATGGCGGTGGGATGCATGACCATGATTGACGCCGAGGCCTCCGGCGTGGTCTATACGCATGACCCGGCGGGCGCCGACGGCGAGTGCATGGTGGTGAACTCGATTTTCGGGCTGGGCAAGTACCTGGTGGACGGGTCGCTGACCCCCGACGTGTTCCGGGTGTACCGGCGGGGCCGCGGGATCAAGGACGCGAAGCCGGCGGCGAAGCCCCGGCGCCTGGCCGCGGGCCCGGAGCGGGGCACGGTGGACGAGGCCGTGCCGGAGGCCGACCAGAGCCGCGCCTCCCTGGACGACGAGCGGATCAAGGAGCTTGCCGGCTACGCGCTCAAGCTGGGTGAGCATTACGACTCGCCGCAGGACATCGAGTGGGCGCTCGACCGCGGCGGGAAGCTGTTCCTGCTCCAGACCCGGCCGCTCCGGGTGATCAAGGCCCAGGCGTCGCGCGGCGCCCCCGATTTCCCGCCCGACGGCGTGATCATCGCCGACGGCGTCACGGTGTGCCCGGGAGCGGGCGGAGGCCCGGTCTTCCACGCGTCCTCCACCCATGACCTCGCCCGCGTGCCCGAAGGAGCGGTGCTGGTCGCGCCCCACCCTTTCCCCGGACTGATCACGGTGATGGGAAAAATCTCGGCGCTGGTCACCGAGGTCGGCGGCGTGGCCAGCCACATGGCCACCATCGCCCGCGAGTACCGCATCCCCACCCTGGCGGGAGTGATGAACGCCAGTGCCCTGCCCGCGGGCGCGCCGGTCACGGTGTGCGCCACCGACGCGAAGATTTACCAGGGCATCAGGGAGGACGTCATCAGGGCGCGCAAGCTCGACCAAAGGGCCATGGACGATGCGCCCGTCATCGAGCTGCTCCAGGGCATCCTGAAGAAGGTGTCGCCGCTCAACCTGCTCCACCCCGCGGACGAGAGTTTCCGGCCGGAGAACTGCCGGACCTTCCATGACCTCACCCGCTTCTGCCACCAGCGGGCCATGGAGGAGATGTTCGACAAGGCCTCCAGCATCCGGCACAAGCACCGGGTCGGGCTCAGGCTCCAGACCGAGATCCCGCTCCAGGTGAACATCATCTTCATTGACAAGGACCCGGAGGAGTTCGGGGAACGACAGGTACTGGACCAGGACGAGATTGACTCGCCGCCCATGAAGCATTTCTGGGACGGGCTCCGCAAGGAAGGCTGGCCCAAGCGCGCGCCGGTGGGCGACGTGGGCGGGTTCATGGCGGTGATGGCCACCAATGTGGCCGCCGGCGGCAAGCCCGACTTCTCCGAGCAGAGCTTCGCCGTGCTCAGCAAGGAATACATGATCCTCTCTTTGCGCATGGGCTACCATTTCATGACCATCGAGGCCATGTGCACGGACGAGCCCAGCAAGAATTACATCCGGATGCAGTTCAAGGAAGGCGGCTCGTCGGTGGACCGCCGCATCCGCCGTATCCGGCTGATCACCGACGTCCTCAAGGGCGCGGGCTTCGAGAACGTGAGCAAGGGGGACTTTCTCGACACCCGCCTCTCCTACGAACGGCCCCAGGTGATCCTCGACCGGCTCTTCCTGCTCGGAAGAATGACCATCCTGACCAAGCAACTGGACATGGCCCTTTCCAACGACTCCATCGCCCAGTGGTACACGGATGACATCAGAAAAAAACTGGGGCTCAAAGACCCCGGGGGACCGCCCTCATGAGCCCCGTCAAAAACATCTTCTGGAGGGTCGCGGACTCGCTCCTCAACCTCCGCCACATGGTCCTGGTCAGCTCCGCCATCTTTTTCATCGTCATCGGCATAGCCTTTTTCCTGGTCTATCAGAATGCCAAGGTCATGCACGATCAGATCAACGCGGACTTCAACCAGCAGCAGCTCATCCTGGCCTGGCAGGCCGCGTCCCAGATTGACGCCCTGCTCCAGGACATTGTCCTGGACCTCGAACACTTGAGGCGGCTGCGCGCGCAAAAAGCGGAGGATTATCCCTTCGGCGAGGCCGCGCGCGCCAGCCTTGACCGCAACCGCATGAAGGGCCTCATCGAGATCGGGATCACGGACCCGGACGGGCGGGTGGTGGAAATATATGACGGGGCCATCGGGGAAATATTCGACGCGCGGCGGATCGAGGCCGACTGCCGGACCGATGCTTCCGGCCGGCTGGAGCTGGGGCCGCTGCGCGTGGAGCCGGCGCCGGGCGGACACAATATCGTGACCGGGATGATCTGCGCGCCCGCGGCCCAGGACAACGGGTCGCCGGGCGTGCTCTTCGCCAAGATTGACGTTTCCGGGCTGGTCTCCCAGGTCACGCGCGACATCCGCTCCGGGAAAACGGGGTACGCCTGGGTGATTGACGAGGATGGCACGTTCCTGTATCACCCGGAAAAGGAGTTCATCGGCAAGAACGCGTTCACGGCGCGCAAGGAGCGCAAGCCCTACATCAGCTTCAAGCAGATCAACGCGATCATGAAGGAGCGGATGCTGCGGGGGGAGGACGGAACCGGGATTTACGTCTCCGGGTGGCACCGGGGGATCGAGGGCGAGCTCACCAAGCTGATCGCGTTCACTCCGGTCAAGAGCCGGGCCATCGGCCCGGGCCACGCCTGGTCGGTGGCGGTGGCCGCGCCGATCTCGGAGGTCGCGGAGACGGTGCACCGGGTCTACGTGCGGCATTTCATGGCGGAGGCCGCGCTGATCCTGGGCATGTTCGTGTTCGGGCTCCTGGTCGCGCTCTACCAGCAGCGCATCTCGCAGGCGCTCAAGGAAAAGGTGAAGCGCACCGAGGCCGACCTGCACGAGACCGAGCGCATCTACCAGAGGATCGTGGAGCAGGCCACGGACCTGATCTACATCCTGGACCTGGAAATGCGCGTGGTCCTGCTCAACCAGCTCGCCATCGAGACCTTCTCCAACCTCGTGGTCACCTCCGCCATCGAAGACAAGATCTCGGACGACGCCGACCTGAGCCGGCCCGAGCTCTACATCGGCCGCCGCCTTGATGAGCTCTTCAGCGAACCCGACGTCGCCTTCATGCGCAGCCGCGTTGACCGCGTGCTGGAGAACAAAAAGAGCCTGTCCTACGAGCATTACCTCAACATCAAGGGCAAGAAAATCACGCTTTCCACCAAGCTGATCCCCATCCGCGACGACAAGGGCGAGGTCCACTACCTGCTCGGCATCTCGCGCGACGTCACCGAAAAGATGGAGGTGGACCAGCGCATCTACAACACGGAAAAGCTCGCCTCCATCGGCACCCTGGCCGCCGGCGTGGCCCACGAGATCAACAACCCGCTCGCCGTGATCCTCGGATTCACCGACCTGCTCATGGAGCGCTTCCAGGAAGGCTCGCCCGAGCTCGAGGACCTCAAGGTCATTGATTACAACGCCAACCACGCCAAGAAGGTGGTCGAGAACCTCCTGGGCTTCGCCCGCATCACCGAGGGGCTGGAGGACACCGTGGACATTCCCCACAGCCTCCAGACCGTGATGAACATCGTCAAGAACACCCTGATGACCAAGAAAATTGACATCCGCATGGAGGTCCCCGAAAGCCTGCCCTGCGTGCAGGGCGACGCCCGCGAGTTCCAGCAGGTCATCTTCAACCTCATCAACAACTCCGTCGCCGCCATGGGCGAGCAGGGAGGCGTGCTCACGATTTCCGCGCACGACGAGGACGGGTGGGTGCACGTCAGCGTGACCGACACCGGCATGGGAATTCCCGACAAGATCAAGCCCCGCATCTTCGACCCGTTCTTCACCACCAAGAAGGTGGGCGAGGGCACCGGCCTCGGACTGTCGCTCTGCTACGGCATCGTCAAGAAGTACGGGGGCCGGATGAGCTTCGTGAGCACCGCCGCCGAAGACCATCCGGACCGGCCCACCGGGACCGCGTTTACCGTGTCCATGCCGGCGCCCAAGGACCAACGACCGGGCAAGGGAGGAGAAGGATGACACAGAGTATCCTGGCCGTGGATGACGAGCTGCATATGCTCAAGCTCCTGGAACGCATCATCAAGGAAAAAACGCCGTACCAGATCCAGATCACCAACAACTCCCTCGAAGTCCCCAAAATCCTGGAGCAAAAGAAATTCGACCTCATCATCACCGACCTCAAGATGCCCGGGCTGGACGGCATGGACCTGCTGCGCTTGATCCGCGACCAGGGCCGCGAGGAGGAGGTCATCATCATCACCGCCTTCGGGTCCCTCGAGTCGGCCATCGAGGCCCTGTCGCGCGGCGTGTTCGATTACATCACCAAGCCGTTCAAGAAGGAGCAGATCATCTTCACGGTGGACCGGGTCATGCGCTACCAGCGCTCGCGGCGGGAAGTCGCGCGCCTGGCGGCCATCTTCGAGACGGAGCCGTTTCGCGCGGCCCAGGGCGTGTTCGAGCTCGAATACGCGAACAGGCTCGAAAAGCGGCACGACGGGAACCAAAAGGAAATGGCGGAGAAGTCGGGACTGTCTCCGGAGCGGATCGCGGAAATCCTGAACCGGGGCGGTCGGGAAGTATGAATTCAAAAAAGGAGTAGGATGCCATGAATGTATATTTGCCGATCGCGGACATGAGCATCAACATCTTCCTGGTCGTCGGGATCGGCGGCCTGGTGGGGTTCTTGTCCGGGCTGTTCGGGGTGGGCGGCGGTTTTCTGCTCACGCCGCTGATGATGATGATCGGGATCCAGCCGGCGGTGGCCGCGGCCTCGGACTCGAACCAGATCGTGGCCAGCGCCTCCAGCGGCGCCTTCGGCCACTGGCGCCTGGGCAACGTTGACCTCAAGATGGGGATCATCATCCTGCTCGGCGGCGTCTCCGGAGGGACCGTCGGCGTCCAACTGGTCAAGTACCTGCGGGCCGTGGGCAACTTCGAGTTCTACATGAAGCTGCTCTACGTGCTCATGCTCGGACTTGTCGGCGGCGCCATGTTCGTCGAGAGCCTCAAGGTCGTCCTGAAGTCGCGCGGGACCGCGGCCACGGCCGCGCCGGGCGGGGGAGAGATGACCAAGCCCAAGGAGGGGATTCTCTCGCGCCTGCCTCTCCAGATGAACTTCGATAAGTCCGGCATCCGCACCTCCCTCATCTTCCCCTTCCTCATCGGCTTCGCGGTGGGGGTGCTCGCCGCCATGCTCGGGGTCGGCGGCGGCTTCATCATGGTGCCGTCCATGATCTACATCATCGGCATGCCCACCATCTCCGCCATCGGCACCGACCTCTTCCAGATCGTCATCACCTCCGCCAACGTCACCTTCATGCAGGCCTGGCAGAACCACACCGTTGACATCGTGCTCGCGCTCTGCCTCCTCATCGGCTCCACCCTCGGAGCGCAAATCGGGGTGCGGGCCAGCAAGTTCTTCCGCGGCGAGCAGATCCGGGTGCTGCTCTCCGTCATCGTCCTCATCATGATGGTGAAACTGCTGCTCGACCTGGTGCTCACGCCGGCTGACCTGATCAGCTTCGCCAAGGGCGGGGGAGGACACTGATGGAAACCAGGGCCAAAAAGAAACGGGGCAGGGCCAGGGCCGGATCGCTCATCCTGCTGCTGGCGCTGCTCGGGACCGCCGTCATGGTGCGGGCCCAGGCCGGTTATGAAGTCAACCTGGAACCGAAAAACGCGGCCGACGTTCCCGCCGCTACGCCGGCGCACGTCCCGGACGGCTGCGTCACCGACAGCTCCAAGGCCGAGATCTCGGTGGGCCTCACCTACCACGGCGACATCATCGAGTTCTTCGGCACCACCGGCGACACCGGCGCGGACGCGGTGGTGGTGATCCTGCGCAGCCCGGTGGAAAAGGTGAAGCTCAACCAGAAGGGCCGGGTGGGGCCGGTCTGGATGAGCGTGAAGCAGCACGAGGTCGAGAACGTGCCGTTCATGTACAAGATCCACGCCTCCCGGCCGCTGGCTGAAATCATGAGCGCGGAAAAGGCCAAGGAGCTGGGCATCGGCTTCGACTCCATCCGGTCCCACCTGAAAATCCACACCATCAAGGGCCTGCCGGACCCCGCCGACGAGGAGCTGATTTTCAACGGCCTCGTCAAGCTCAAGAAAAAGCAGAACCTCTACAAGGTGGACGACCAGGAGCGCATCAGCATCAAGGGCCGGAAGCTGTTCAAGCATTATTTCACTTTCCCGGCGGCGGCCAAGGAGGGCGACTACATCGTTGACACTTTCCTGTTCCGGGAGGGCCAACTGGCGGGCCAGTCCTCCGACACGATCAACGTCAGCAAGGTCGGGCTGGAAGCCAAGATCGTGCGCTGGGCCAACCATTACCCCAAGGCCTACGGGATCGTCGCGGTGCTGATCGCCCTGTCCACGGGCCTTTTGGTGGGCAACATCTTCAAGGGAGGAGCGCATTAATGGCCGACAAGAAAAAACGGATCATGGTGGCCAGCGACGGCAGCAAGGCCGGGACCCAGGCCGTCCGGTACGCCGCGGCCCTGGCCAAGCGCAGGGGCACCGAGCTGGTCATCCTCCACGCGGTGAGCTATAAAAAGGTCGGCTACTGGGCCTTTATTGACTCGCACTTCAAGAAGGAAATGTTCGCGGCGGGCCAGAAGATATTGGAGGAAGCCGAGGGCGTGGCGCGGCAGTACGGGGGCACGGTGGTCAAGCTGCTGCGCGAGTCGGAGAAGCTTCCCCACGTGGCGATCGTGGACGTGCTGGAGGAGCTTAGGGACATCTGGGTGCTGGTGCTCGGCGACAAGGGCCAGACCTTCGAGGACCGGCACGCCATGGGCTCGACCACGCAGAGCGTGCTGGCCGAGCTCTCAAGGCGCGAGGTCCCGGTCCCGCTCCTGGTGGTCCCGTTCGTCGCGGACGTGGAGGCCACGATCTGAAGGGAGCCGGCGATTTCCAGCACCGTCGCTCATATCGCCGAGCGGCCCCCAGGAATCATGAAAATATTTTCAGACAGGATTAACAGGATTTAGAGGATGAAAAAACAAGAAGCGTATTCTGAAAATCCTGTAAATCCTGTTAATCCTGTCTTGAAATTCTCTGAGCATGAAAGGAGAAGGATAAATGGAACAGATTAAACGGGCCGGTGACGTGATGATCCCGCTCGACAGCTACCCGCACATCCCCTACTGGTTCACCCTCCGCCAGGCGGTGGTCGAGATGGAGAAGCACGAGCTCGAGGTCGGCGGCCGCCGGTCCCTGCCCCGAGTGGTGCTCGTCTTCGACGAGAAATACCAGCTCATGGGCATGGTCCGCCGCCGCGACATCCTGCGCGGCCTCGAACCCAAGAACCTGGTGGGCAAGCCCCTCGAATACCGGAAGAAGCTCTTCGACGTGAAGATTGACCCCAACCTCTCCGAGATCTCCTACGACAAGATGCTCCGGGGCATCCAGGAGCAGGCCGAGCGGCCGGTCAACGAGGTGATGCAGGAGATCAAGGCCACGGTGGATTACGAGGACCACATCGGCAAGGCCATCTACGAGATGGTGAGCAACAACGTGAGCCTGCTGCCCGTGCTCAAGGCCGGCAAGGTGGCCGGAGTGGTGCGGTCCGTGGACCTGCTCCACGAGATCGCGCAGTTACTGCTGTAGGCGTCATCGGATCGCGACCCGTTGAAAGGCTGGTAGTAAAATGACGAGCAAGGGAAGTGAAGACAAAACGGCGCGCGGCGGACTGCCGCCCATGCCGGAAACCGTGCTCCTGGCCAGGCCCGCGATAAAAATTGACTGGAAGAGGATCGCGTTCATGTTTCTGGGCATCGCCCTCTTCCTCGCTATCTACTTCGCCCCCGGCTTCTCCGACGCCATTGACCCGGGCGGAAAACATTTTCCCCTCTCCCCGCAGGGCAAGGCCTCGCTGGCCCTCTTCGCCCTGGCCGGGACCTGGTGGGTCTTCGAGGTCGTGCCCATCGGCGTGACCAGCATCCTGATCGGAGTGGTCCAGGCCCTGTTCCTGATCCGCAAGCCGGCGGACGCCTTCAAGGACTTCATGGACCCGTCGGTGTGGTTCATCCTGGGCTCGCTGGTCATCGGCATGGTCTTCACCAAGACCGGGCTCACCAAGCGCATGGCCTACAAGATGCTCGCCATCGTCGGCGAGAAGACCAGCATGATCCTGCTCGGCTGCTTCATCATGACCGTGATCCTCACCCACATCATGGCGCACACCGCGGTGGCCGCCACCGTGTTCCCCCTCTTCATGGCCATCAACTCGCTCTACGAGGAGAGCGAGAAGCCCACGCGCTTCGGCAAGAACCTGTTCATGGGCATGGCCTTCGTGGCCGGCGCCGGCAGCATCATCACCCTGCTCGGCGCGGCCCGAGGCGCCGTGGCCATCGGCTTCTTCAATCAGATGGCGGACAAGGAAATCGGCTTCTTCGAGTTGACCTATTACATGTTCCCGGTGGGCTGGCTCATGATGTTCCTGATCTGGGGACTGATGATGCTCTTTTACCCGCCGGAGAAAAAGACCATCCCGGGACTGCGCGAGCGGGTCAAGGTCCTGTATTCCCGGCTGGGGCCGCTGAGCAAAAACGAGATCCTGGTCCTGGTCATCGTCTTCTCCGCCATCGCCATCCTGGCTTTAAAGTCCCTCTTCCCCAGGGTCGAGCTCTTCAAAAACCTCGACAAGAGCGGGATCATCCTGGCCGCCACCGTGATCTTCTTCGCCCTGAAAATCCTGAAGCTGGAGGACCTGGAGGAGCTGCCGCTGAACATCATCCTGCTCTTCGGCGGCGCCATGAGCATCGGCTTCTGCCTGTGGCAAACCGGCGCCGCCGAATGGATGGCCGTCAAGTTCATCGTCATGTTCCAGACCGCGCCCTGGTTCGTCTTCGTCCTCGCCATCACCTTCTTCGTCATGCTGCTCACCAACTTCATCATGAACGTGGCCGCCATCGCCATCACCCTGCCGGTGGCCCTGGTCCTGGCCAAGTACCTGGGCGTGGCCCAGGAGGTCATCTTCTTCTCATCCCTGGTCGCGGCCGGCATGCCCTTCCTGCTCCTGGTCGGCGCCGCGCCCAACGCCATCGCCTACGGCTCCGGACAGTTCACCTCCGGCGAGTTCTTCAAGGCCGGAATCATCCCCAGCATCCTGCTGATGGTGGTGGTCGCGCTCTTTATCTGGATCGTCTGGCCGTTGATGGGAATGCCCGTGACCGCGCCGCTCGCGCCCTAGGGTCGTGATGGAAAAATAAAAGCTGGTGGGACCGCGGAAACGCGGAGAGCGCGGATCAGGAACAATTAATATTTAAAAAGTGTCCGGGGATGTTGCCGCCCTCGGCACTGAAATATTATTTCTTTTTACACTCTTGTCCAAAATAGGCCGTAAGAAAACCGCCAAGACGCCAAGAGCGCCAAGGATCGCCAAGTAAATAATGATGTTTCTTTGCGGCCCAGCAAAGAATAGCTCCGCAGCGTTGGCTCCAACCGGCTTGGCGAACCGGCCGACGGGAGCGCCAAGCAAGAAACATTCGCACTCAAGCCCTCTTAAAATCGTGTTAAAAAATAATCCTTGGCGCTCTTGGCGTCTTGGCGGTTCTCCGGTCCGTTTATTTTGGACAGCACTGTTCTTTTTACCAATACCCTCTGCGTTCTCCGCGTCTCCGCGGTTTAACTCCCGGGATCACTTTTCCCCGCCCGCCCTTTCCGCGTATGAGCGCATCTGCTCGGCGAAGGTCGGGCGCTCTTCCTTGTAGAAGAGCCCCAGGAACAGCTCCCGGTCCAGCGCGCGCTCCATGGCCATGTTGAGGTCGGTGAAATCGTGGCGCTTGGGCAGGGGCATGATGAGCTCGTTCAGGCGCTGGTAGGTGTAGTTGACCTTGTCAAAGGTTACGCACGGGCTCATGATGTGGACGAAGCTGAAGCCCTTGTGGAGGAAGGCCTCGCGGAAGAGGACCTGCATGTCCCGGGGCCGCCCGGCGTAGCCGCGGGCGACGAATGACGCTCCGGCGCCGAGCACGAAGCGGACGGGGTCAAGGGGGACATCGGGGTTGCCGAAGGGGTGGGAGTTGGTCTGCTGCCGGGTGGGGGTGGTGGGCGAGGTCTGGCCCTTGGTCAGCCCGTAGATGTTGTTGTCGAAGAGGACGCAGACGATGTCGGTGTTGCGGCGGCAGGCGTGGGGCAGGTGGCCGATGCCGATGCCCATGCAGTCGCCGTCGCCGGTGAGCGCGGCCACGTTGAGCTCCGGCCGCGCGATCTTGGCCCCGGTGGCCACCGGCAGCGCGCGGCCGTGCAGCGCGTGGATGCCGTAGCCATTGATGAAGAAGGGGTAGCGGCCGGTGCAGCCGATGCCCGAGACCACCACCAGCTCGTGGGACTTGATCCCCAGCTCCCGGATCGCCTCGGTCAGCGCGTGCTCGATCCCGAAGAAGCCGCAGCCCGGACACCAGGTCGGCAGGCGCGACGACCGGTAAGAGAGCATCCCGCTGCCCCGCACCCGCGAGATTTCCTCGTCCAGGTAAAACACTTCCGGCTTGGCCGCTGTCTCGTTCATTTTCCATCCCCTGAAATGTTCTCGATCTCCTCCAGCACGTCCTGGTAGCTGAGCGGGCGAGTGTTCACGCGGCACAGCCGCCGCATGGGCGCGCTGACGTGCATGGAGAGCCAGTTCGCGAACTGGCCGCCGTAGTTGAGCTCCGGCACCAGGAGCGTCTCGCAGTCCGCGCAAAAGGCCTTGAGGTCCTCGACGTGGAGCGGGTTCAGGACCACCTGCTTGAGCGCGGCGACCTTGTGGCCTTTTTCACAGGCGCGCTCGACCGCCTCCACCACCGCGCCCATGGTCGAGCCCCAGCTCAATACGCCGAGGCTGGCCTTGCCGTTGCACCCGAATCGCTCCGGCCGGGGCACGTCGTTTTCAAGGGCCGTCCGCATCTTGCGGTGACGCTTCTCCGTCATCATGGTGTGGGTTTTCGCGTCATACGCCGGCGTTCCCTCCTCGTCCTGTTCCAGGCCGGAGACCACGAACTCGCCGCCGACCGTTCCCGGAATGGTCCGGGGCGACACGCCGTCGTCGGTTACCAGCTGGCGGCGGTAATCCTTCATCTGCTCCGCGGTCGGGACCTTGTTGGCCGCGAGCTTTTTCGGGTCTATCTTGGCGAGGATGACGTTGGTTTTGCAGGTGGCCAGGAACAGGTCGGAGAGCACGATCACCGGGACCTGGTATTTCTCGGCCAGGTAAAAGGCCTCGGCCACCCAGTAGTGGCACTCGGCCACGCTGGTCGGCGCCACCACGATGCGCGGCGCGTCGCCGTTGGTCCCGAACATGGCCATCATCAGGTCGGACTGCTCGGTCTTGGTGGGCAGCCCGGTGGCGGGCCCGCCGCGCTGGCCGTCCAGGATCACCACCGAGTTTTCCGCCATCACGTTGTAGCCGATGAACTCGGACATGAGGCACAGGCCGGGGCCGGAGGTCGCGGTCATGGCGCGCTTTCCCATGAAGGCCGCGCCGGTGACCATGCCGATGGCCGAGATCTCGTCCTCCGTCTGCACCACGGTTCCTCCCTCCCGGGGCAGGCGCGCGGACAGTATCTCCATGATCTTGGTGGCGGGGGTGATGGGGTAGCCGGCGTAGAAGCGGCACTTGGCGTCGAGCGCTCCCTGCGCCGCGGCCTCGTTCCCGGAGAGGAGGGCATAGCCCTTCTGCTCCGGCTTCTTGTCCAGGGCCAGGCTCAACGGATCAATCTTGAGCAGGTTCTCGCGGACGTAATCCACTCCCGCCTTGAAGGCCGCCGCCACCTGCTCGGCCACGCCGGCCTTCTTCTTGAACTTGGAAGTGAGCCGCTCCAGGAAGCCGTCCACGTCCATGTCGAAGAGTCCGGCCAGCGCGCCCAGCGCCACGATGTTGCGCGAGCGCCAGCCATGGGTCGAGCGCTGCGACAGCTCGCCCATGGGCACGCCGTAAAGATAGTTGCCCGGCTTCAGGTGCCCGGCCACGCACTCCCCCTCCCCCACCTCCTTGAGCGGCCAGGAATCAAAGAGCACCACGGCGCGCTCCTTCAGTGACGGCGCCTGCTCGATGGAGTAGGGGTCGTTCAAGCTCACCAGGACGTCCACGCCCCGGCCCACGCTGTACAGCGGCGCGTCGCTCACCCGGGTGTGGGCCACGCACTTGCCGAAGCCGCGGATCTCGGCGGGGTACACGTCAAAGCTCAGGGTGTGGTAGCCAAGGTGGGAGAGCGTCATGGCGAGGATGTCGCCCGCGGCCAGGGTCCCGTCGCCCGAGCTCCCGCAGATTTCAATGGTCAGGTCAATTTTTCTCATCCAGGGAAAACCCCTTCCATCCGTAGGTGGTGAACTCCTCGCCGGAGATGCGGAACTTTCCCGGCTCGCACAGCGGGGCGTTTTCAAGGGCCCCCATCATGTTGCGGGCCGCGAGCTCGCCCTGGACCAGGGCGTTAACGTAGCCGGTGGAGCAGCGGTAGTCATTGAGCTCGGGGTGATAGATCTGGGCGCAGCCGCCGGCGGCCCAGACCTGGCCGGCGCTGGTTTCGAGGCGCTCGTTGACCAGCACTCCCTCCTGCATGTCAATGCCGGAGTCGGCCAGGAACTCGAGGCTGGGCACCATGCCCGAGCAGAGGATGGCCTCGTCGGTGGCGATGCGGGCCCCGCCCCGCGTCTTGACCAGGAGGCCGCCGTTCTGTTTCTGCACGTCGGTGACAAAATCGTCCTTGAGCACCTGCACGCCCTTCTTGCTGAGCGCCTCGGCCATGCGGTCCTTTTGCTTGTCGTCGAACTCGAAGGGCCAGAACCGGTACTCGTCCATGACCAGGGTGACCTTCTTGCCGGCGGGCAGCAGCGCGGAGATGAGCTGGAGTCCGATGCTGTCGCCGCCGAGCAGGGTCACGTGCTCGATCCGGTCCATCCTGGCCTTGAGCATGATCGCGTCCCTTCCGGAGGAAAACTTGTTGATGAATTTATCGAAGGGGGAGAGGTACTCGGGGAGGCGGTGGCGCTCGCCGGAACAGATGAGGAGCTTGTCGTAGGTGATGCGCTCGCGGTGGGCCAGCAGGATGGACTTGTCGGAGGGCCGGACCTGGACCACGGGCTGGGCCAGGCGGAGCTGGACCTTCCGGTCCTCGTACCATTTCGGGTCATGTACGATCAGGGAATCGAACGATTCCTCCGTGGCCGCGAAATCGGCGAGGCGGTGGCGGTACACGTAATGGGTCGGGTCCGCGGAGATCAGCGTGACGCGGGCCTGCGCATCGCCCTGGCGCAGGGTCTCCGCCGCCACGTTGCCGGCGGTGCCGCCGCCGATGATGACGTAATGCTCCATGCTCACCTCCTCGGCCGCTCGGCCACCGGCTGTTCGATCAGCTCGACCTTCACCACGTCAATGCACTGCACCGGGCAGATTTTCAGGCACGCGCCGCAGCGGATGCACTCCTTGTTGTCAATGGCGATGGCCGCGACCTCGCGCCAGTCCTCAGTGGCCTCGATGCCGGCGTAGCTGCCGTCCTCCTTGAACTTCACGCCCCGCGCCAGCTTGATGCAGTCCTTGGGCGCAACGTCAATGCACCAGCGGCAGTAAATGCAGCGGCCGACGTCTATCTCGAACTTCAGGTAGCACAGGTAGCAGCGCTTCGATTCCTCCCTGGCCGGCGCCGAGTCATAGCCCTGCTCGACCTCGCCAAAACCGTCGCCCTGGCCGCGCTCCGCCGGCTTCAAGGTGGGCGCCTCCTGGCGGGCGATGAAGTCCCAGCTCCGCTCGCGCAGGATCCCGGCCTTCTCGTGCCGGGTCACCAGCTTCTTGCGCTGCCTGCCCATCATGTACTCATCGGCCTTCCACGCGGTGCGCCGGCCGGAGGCGATGGCCTTGATGATGGTGGCCGCGCCGGTCATGAAGTCGCCGGCCAGGAACAGGCCCGGCCTGCTGGTCATGAAAGTCTTGGGGTCGGCCGTGGGCCGGCCGCGCTCGCTCTTGTTGACGCCCGCGCCGATGAACTCCGCGTCCGGCTGCTGGCCGATGGCGAGAATCACCGCGCCGGCCGGCTCCTCGAAATCCGAGCCCTCGATGGGGATGCCGTCGCGCTCGCCGTTCGGCAAAAAGCCGCCCAGGCGGTTCCTTTTGAACCGCACGCCCTCGACCCTGTCCTTACCGAGCACGGCCTGGATGCTGACCAGGCCGCGGACCTCGCCCCGCTCCAGCTTCACCTCGAACAGCTCATGCTTCTCGACCTGCAAAAAGTCCTCGGTGCCCAGCACGTTGATGATGGCGCGGCGGGCGCCAAGCCGCATGGCCGTGCGCGCGCAGTCCATGGCGGTGTAGCCGCCGCCGATGACGTGGACCACGTCGCCGACCGCGATCTTCTCGCCGGCGTTCACGCGCATCATGAATTCGAGGCCGGTGTACACGCCGGGGAGGCCGGCGCCGGGCATCTTGATCCGGTTCGGCTTCAAGGTCCCCGCCGCCAGGATCACGGCGTCGTGCTGCTTCATCAGGTCCTCGATGTCCACGTCCTTGCCCACGCGCGTGTTGCAATGCAGGTCCACGCCCAGGCGGAGCAGGTTGCCAATCTCGGTGGCCAGCACGTCGCGCGGCAGCCGGAAAGCCGGGATGCCGTAGCGCAGCATCCCGCCCGGCTCGGCGAGCGACTCGAACATCACGACCTTGTGCCCCAGGATGGCCAGGTCGTGGGCCGCGCCGAGCCCGGCCGGGCCGGAGCCGACCACCGCCACCGACTTGCCGGACGGACCGAACATCTCCTCGGTGATGCGGTGCCCGAGCGGCTTTAAGTCCGCGGCCGAGCGCTTGAGCCGGCAGATGGCCACCGGCTCGCCGTTGCCCTCCCAGCCGTGGCGGCAGGCCGGCTCGCACGGCCGCGAGCAGATGCGGCCGAGCACCCCGGGCAGCAGGTTCACGAAGCGGTTCAGCTCATAGCTCCGGCCGTAGCGCTCCTCGAAAATGGTGCGGATGTAGCCGGGCACGTTGGTGAGCGCGGGGCAGGCGGCCTGGCACGGGATGTTCTCGGCGATCCATCCCAGGTCGCGGGGGTCGGTGGAAAAGTACACGTCCTGCTCCACCTGGCGCGCCCGGATGGTCGCCTGGAAATCCTCGGACTCGGAGGGAAGGTAGAGGCGTTTTTCCTTGGTCATGTTCTTTCCTCAATCTGCGATGAGATCTTTCTGTTCACGCAAAGGCGCAAAGAACGCAAAGAAGAATTTTTACATATTTTTTTCTTTGCGTTCTTTGCGCCTTTGCGTGAAAATATTCTTCCATTTTTACTCCCGGACCCAGTTCCTTCACTTGCGCTTGTTGAGCGGCACGAACTTTCGCGGCCAGGCGCCGGCGAAGAAGGACCGCGGCCGCATCAGCTTGTTGTCGGCAAGCTGTTCGAGCACGTGGGCGGTCCATCCGGCGATGCGGGAGGCCGCGAAGATGGTGGTGTAATAGCGGACCGGGATCCCGAGGGCGTGCTGGACGGTTGCGGAGTAAAAGTCCACGTTGGGGAAGATGCCCTTCTCCTTGACCACCTTGCGCTCGATCAGCTCGCTCATCTTGTAATAGTGGCAGGCGCGGTCCCTTTCGCAGAGCCGGGCCGAGACCTTGCGCAGGTGCCGGGCCCGCGGGTCCTCCACCTTGTACTCGCGATGGCCGAACCCCATGATCTTTTCCCTGCGGTTCAACATGCCGTCCAGGTACTCGTCCACGTCGTCGGGCGAGCCGATGTCGGTGAGCATCTCCATCACCCGCTGGTTGGCCCCGCCGTGCAGCGGGCCCTGCAGCGTGGCGATGGCGGAGGTGATGGCCGCGTACACGTCGGCCAGGGTGGAAGCGGTGACGCGGGCGGCGAAGGTGGAGGCGTTGAAGTCGTGCTCGGCATGGAGCACGAACATGAGCCCGATGGCCTCGATTTCCTCCTTGACCAGCTCGCGGCCCAGGAACATGCGCAGGAAGTTCTCGGGCAGGGACTTTTTCGGGTCGGGCTTGAGAATTTCCGCGCCCTCCGCGATGCGGTGATAGCCGGCGATGATGACGGGAATCTTAGCGATCAGGCGCAGGGCCTTACGCTTGTTGGCCTCCAATGACGGGTCCTCCGCGTCCGGGTCGTACATGGAGAGGTCGGAAACCGCGGAGCGAAGGAGCGCCATGGGATGGGTTTTCTTGGGCACGCGCTTGAACCACTCCAGCATGGGCGCGGGCAGCTCCATCTCCGCGATCAGCTCCTTGCGCAGCGCCGTGAGCTGCTTCTGGTTGGGCAGCTCGTTGTGATGGAGGAGATAGACGACCTCCTCGTAGCAGACCTTGCCCGCGAGCTCGTTGATCTCGTAGCCCGCGAAGTAGAGGTGGCCGTTCACGCCGTCAACGTAACCCACGCGCGTCTCTCCCGCGATCACTCCCTCGAGTCCGCGCACCACCACGCTTTTCGCTTCATCCGCCATGGGAACTCCTCATCCTTTCTCGGCGCGGCCGAGCTTCAGTCGCTTGCCGCCGCCATCTCACTTGGCCTGGGACTTGATGTAGTTGAGAAGCCCGCCGGCCAGGAGCACCTTCACGTTGCGCGCGGTCAGCGCCACGCCCGGCTTGAGCTCCTTGTTCCTGGTCACGTTCACGACCTTGGGCGCCCGGCCGGCCTCCAGGGCCTTGCGCACGTCCTCGATCCTGATCCTGTCGCCCTGCTCGATGGCGTCGTAGTCATCGTCAGGCAGCTCGAGGGGCACGATGCCGAAGTTGATGAGGTTGGCCTTGTGGATGCGGGCGAAGCTCTTGGCGAACACGGCCTGGATGCCCAGGAACATGGGGGCCAGCGCGGCGTGCTCGCGCGAGCTGCCCTGGCCGTAGTTGGACCCGCCCAGGATGAAGCCGCCGCCGGCCTGTTTGCAGCGCGCGACGAACGTCGGGTCCAGGTTCACGTACACGAACTCGGCGATGGCCGGGATGTTGGAGCGGAACGGCAGGATCTTCGGGCCCGCCGGCATGATGTGGTCGGTGGTGATGTTGTCGCCGACCTTGAGCAGGACCTCGCCCTCCACCGAGTCCTTGACCGGCGTCTTCAGCGGCAGCGGCCGGATGTTGGGACCGCGCACGATCTCCACGGATTTCGGATCGGCGGCCGGAGGCACCAGCATGGCGTCGTCAATGATGAACGAGTCGGGCCACGGCGCCCTGGGGTACTCGCCCATCTCGCGGGGGTCGGTGAGCTTTCCCCGGATGGCGGTGGCGGCGGCGGTCTCGGGGCTGACCAGGTACACGTGGTCGTCCTTGACCCCGGAGCGGCCGGGGAAGTTGCGGTTGT
This sequence comes from bacterium, assembly GCA_035527835.1. Lineage (GTDB taxonomy): Bacteria > RBG-13-61-14 > RBG-13-61-14 > RBG-13-61-14 > DATKZS01 > DATKZS01. The sequence continues at coordinate 12,948 of DATKZS010000189.1, read as the reverse complement.
AGCTGCGCACCGAGTGGACCCCGGTGCCCGGCGCGCTGCCCATGCCGATGCAGCCGTCGCAGGCGGATTCGAGGATGCGGGCGCCGGCGGCGACGAAAATGGCGAGCGCGCCGCTCTCGGCCAACATGCGCAGCACCTGCCTGGACCCGGGCGTGATGTTGAAGCTGACGTGCTCGGGGACCTTTTTGCCTTCCAGCATTTTGGCGCAGACCATGAGCTCGCGGAATGACGAGTTGGTGCACGACCCGATGTTGACCTGCCTGACCACCGGCACGTCGGTATCTTTGACCTTGGCCACGGCGTCCGGGCTTTGCGGCTTGGCCACCAACGGCTCGAGCTTATCGAGGACGATCTCGATCAGCTCCTCGTACTCGGCGTCCGCGTCGGGCGCGAGCGGCCGGTAGTCCTTTTCCCGGCCCTGCATCTTGAGGTAGCGCCGGGTGACGTCGTCGGAGGCGAAGACGGAGCAGGTGGCGCCGGTCTCCGCTCCCATGTTGGTGATGGTCCCGCGCTCGGGCACGTGGAGCGACGCGATGCCGGGGCCGTGGTACTCGATGATCCTGCCCACGCCGCCCTTGACCGAGATCCGGCGCAGCACTTCGAGGATGATGTCCTTGGCCGTGACCCAGGGCTGGAGCTTGCCGATGAGACGCACGCCCAGGATCTTCGGACACACCGTGTAGAACGGGCCGCCGCCCATGGCCACCGCCACGTCCAGCCCGCCCGCGCCGATCGCGATCATGCCGGCGCCGCCGCAGGTCGGGGTGTGCGAGTCCGCGCCGAGGAGCGTTTTGCCGGGGATGGAGAAGCGCTCGAGGTGGACCTGGTGGCAGATGCCGTTGCCGGGCTTGGAGAAGATGATGCCGTGGGCCTTGGCGAAGGTCTGGAGGAAGACGTGGTCGTCCATGTTCTCGAAGCCGGTCTGGAGCATGTTGTGGTCCACGTAAGAGACCGCGAGCTCGCACTTGACGCGGGGGATGTCGAGGGCCTCAAACTGGAGGTCGGCCATGGTGCCGGTGGCGTCCTGCAACAGACAGTGGTCAATCCTGATGCCGATCTCCTGGCCCGGCTCCAGGGTCCCTTCCACCAGGTGGTCCTGGAGGACCTTGGAAGCAAGCGTGCCTTTCATGAAACCTCCTTGCATGTCTTGGTATAGAGCATAAGGAATAGCGCGGAGCATCAGGTTGCGCCTAAGTGAATATAATACTGGATTCGGGGCCTGCAACTATTTTTTAATGAATCTTTATTCGCCCGGCTCGGTCTGTTTTTTCAGGTCCAGGATGGCGTCGAGCTCGTCATCCGGCAGGATTTTTTTGTCGCGGGCGACCTCGCGCACGGTCTTGCCGGCGGCGTAAGCTTGCTTGGCGATCTCGGCGGCGCGGTCATAGCCGATGACGGGGGCCAGGGCGGTGGCGAGGGCCAGGGATTTTTCGTTCAGGTCCGCGATGCGGGCGCGGTCGGCCTGGAGCCCGGCCACGAGCTTGTCCGCGAAGTTGCGGGACGCGTTGGCAAGCAGCGAGATCTGTTCGAGGAGGTTCTTGGCGATGAGGGGAAGCATGACGTTCAGCTCGAAGTTTCCGTAGAGTCCGGCCAGGGTGATGGCGGCGTCGTTGGCGATGGCCTGGGCCGCGGCCATGATGAGGGACTCGGCGATGACGGGGTTGACCTTGCCGGGCATGATGGATGATCCGGGCTGGACCGGCGGGATGATGAGCTCGCCCAGGCCCAAGCGGGGGCCGGAGCCCAGGAAGCGGAGGTCGTTGGCGATCTTGATGAGGGACGCGGCCACGGTCTTGAGCGCGCCGCTCATCTGCACGGCGGCGTCGCGGGCCGCTTGCGCCTCGAAGTGGTTCCCGGCCTCGATAAAGGAGACGCCGGCGAGCGCGCTCAATTTTTGGGCCATGCGCCGTCCGAACTCGGGGTGGGTGTTGATGCCGGTGCCCACGGCGGTGCCGCCGATGGCGAGCTCGCTAAGGTGCGGCACGGCGTCCTTGATGTGCGCGATGCCGTGCGCGACCTGGGAGGCGTAGCCGGAGAACTCCTGTCCCAGGCGGATGGGCGTGGCGTCCTGCAGATGGGTGCGGCCGGTCTTGACGATGGCGTCGAACTGGATGGCCTTGTTCTCCAGCTCGGCCTGGAGCCGGGTGAGCGAAGGCAGCAGCCGCTGCTCGATCATGATAAGCGCCGCGACGTGGATGGCCGAGGGGAAAACGTCGTTGGATGACTGGCCCATGTTGACGTGGTCGTTCGGATGCACCGGCGTCTTCGAGCCGATCCTGCCGCCGAGCAGTTGGATGGCGCGGTTGGCGATGACCTCGTTGGCGTTCATGTTGCTGGAGGTCCCGGAACCGGTCTGGAACACGTCCACCGGGAAATGCGCGTCGAGCTTGCCGTCAATCACCTCTTGCGCCGCCCGCTGAATGGCGTCGGATATCTCCGGCGCGAGCTTGCCGAGCTCCCGGTTCACCTCGGCCGCCGCGTACTTGATGAGGCCCAGGGCCTTGATCATCTCCCGACCGATCCCGGCGCCCGAGACCGGGAAATTCTCGACGGCCCGGGCCGTCTGCGCGCCGTAAAGAGCATCCTCCGGCACCCGGAACTCGCCCATCGAGTCTTTTTCAATCCGATAGCCCATGGCCTTCCCCCGGCGGCAAGCGTTACGAACAAAAGAGGTTTTATTTAAACGCAAAGGCGCAAAGAACGCAAAGAAGAGTTCCGAATAAAAATAATTCTTCTTTGCGTTCTTTGCGCCTTTGCGCGAAAAATATTTTTCCCGGCCCTGCCCCGGTCCCGGGGGCCCTCGCGACAATGGAGTTTATTTGGCGAGCAGGCCCTGGATCGCCTTTAGCATCTCCTCCTGGTCAATGGGCTTGGGGATGAAGCCGTCGGGCGGCGGGACCTGTTTGCGGGAGGAGATGAACTTCTTATAGACCTCGGAGCTGTCGGCGTACCCGGTGACGGCCGTGACCATGACCACGGGGATTTTGGCGAGCTCCGGGTCGCCCTTGATCTCGCGGTAGAACTTGACGCCTGACTTCTCGGGCATGGATAGGTCCAGGGTGATGAGGTCGGGCTTGTTGGCCTTGACCCTGGCCATGGCCTCGTTGCCGTCCTTGGCCGTGTCGGTGGCGTAACCGTTGTCCTCTAACAGGGCGACCAGGTAGGTCACCACGTCAGCCTCGTCGTCCACCACCAGAATCCGTTTCTTCACGGCGTCCTTATTCGCCATTTTTTTCGACCTCCTCCTTTACAGTAATTAGAATCAATTGTACCTTGCGCTTTCATGCTTCAAGCTCACATCGCCTATTTCTTGCGCAGGACTTCCAAGACCTTGTTCAAGGTGTCCGGCCCCGCGGTCTCGAGCAGGCTCCCCACCTCTTTTTTCAGGTCCGCGCCTTGCCCGGTTTCCGGTCCCGGGGTGATCGGCATTGCGAGCGCCCTCTTCACGCTGTTGACATAGGCCAGGGCGGTGACCGGCTTTTCCAGATATGTTTCCGGCCCCAGGATCGTGCTGTTTTCCAGGATCTCTTTGAGGTCCCGGCTGCCCAGGTCGTCGCGGGCGTGGGCGGTGACGATGATCACCGGGATCTTCTTCCACTCCGGACGCTTGTGCAGCTCGCCCAGGAACCGCGCGCCCGACTTCCTGGGCATCACCAGGTCCAGCGAGATGCAATCGGGAGGAGAGGCCTTCACCTTTTCCAGGGCCTCCAATCCGTCGGCCGCGGTCTCCACCTTGAAACCCGCGTTCGTAAGCACGGTCTCAAGATACAGCCTCACGTCGTCCTCGTCGTCAACTATCAGTATGGTCTTGTCTTCCGGTCGCGTCATGGCTTCACCTCGCGTTCCATTCGGCCTATTGATTCACCGTGCATCGCTGTTGGCCGGCGCGGGCAGGCGCTCGCGGGGAAACTCCATCCGGAACAGCGAACCCTCTCCGTAAGACGATTCAAAGGTCACCGTGCCCCCGTGGTCGTGGACTATCTTCCTGGTGACGAGCAGCCCGAGCCCGGTCCCTTTCTGCGACCCCTTGGTGGAGAAGACCGTGGCGAAAACCTTTTGCCTGGCCTCGTCGTCCAGGCCGCAGCCGTTGTCGGCCACCTCGTAGACCAGCACGTTTCCGCGCTCCCGGGTGCGGACCTCCACCAGGCCCTCTTTCTGGTCCGCGGCCGCGCAGGCGTCAATGGCGTTCGACACCAGGTTGGACAAGCAGGCGTGAATGCCATCGGGGTCCAGGCTGGCCTCGGCAATTCCCTGGGGCAAGGACGCCCGGAGCTCGATCCCGGCGTGGTGCGCCGCATCCTGATACAGCTCGACCACGTCCCGCGCGACCTGGTTGGGGTCCACCCTCTTGGCCGCCAGTTGGCGGACCTTGGTGAAATTCAGGAAGTCCCGCGCAAAGCCGGAGATGCGCTTGATGTTCTTCTCCAGCATCACCCAGCCCTTCTCGACCAGGACCTTGTCGTCCTTTTTCAGACCCGAGCTCACCACGTACATGCCGCCTTCCAGGCCCATGAGCACGTTCTTGACCCCATGGGCCATGCCCGCCACGGTCTGCACCACGGCGGCAAGATGCTCGGCGTCCAGCCTCTCCTGCTCCAGCTTCTTGCGGTCTCTCAAGTCGCGGAAAAAGCAGGCCGTGCCCAGCCGCTTCCCGTCGCTCATGAGCGCCACCCCGTGGAAGCGCACCGGGATCAGCGTCCCCTCCCGGTCGCGCACCTTGGTCTCCATGAGCACAATGGACGTTCCCCCCCGGCTGAGCTCGTCCGCGAACTCGGGCGGGAAAAAATCGGCGATCGGAGAGCCCGCGACCTCCTCCGCGCTCCGTTTGAAAAGCTGCTCCGCGAAGGGATTGAAAATTATGACCCGGCCCTCCGCGTCCGCGGCGATGATGCCGTCAATGGCGTTCTCGATCATTTTTTCCTGGAAGGCCAGGGCCTGCTTGAGCTGGTCTTCAAGGCCGTGGGCACGGCTTACGTCCAGGGCCATGGCGATGACGTGGGAGGGCCGCTTCTCTCCCCGGCTGATCGGCGCGCTGGTGACGATATAATGCAGGACCTTGCCTTGCTGGTCCGCTCCCGCCAGCGGAGAGGCATGGATCTCCCCGTCGGCGAAGGTCTCGCGGGCGGGGCAGTCCGGACACGGGCTCCCGGCATGGGCGTAGACCTGGTGGCATTGTTTTCCGATGGCATCCCCGAAGGTGCGCTGGAACAGCTCGTTGTTGCGGACGATGCGGAAATCGCGGTCGATCACGGACACCAGGCATGGGACCCGGTCGAAAAAGAAGCCGTACTCGCGCTGGAGCCTGTGGGTCTCGGTGACGTCATGCGACATCTCGATCACGAACGGCACGTCGCCGTTGTCGCGGACGATGGGCTCGACGTGGACCACGTAATAGGACTCCTTGCCGAAGCGGTCCACTCCCCGCTCGTCATTGATGCGGGGCTTGCCGTCATTAAAGCTCTGGTCCGCGGGGCAGGTCTCGCAGTGCTCGCTCCGGCCCTTGTAAACCTCGTAGCAGTGCTTTCCCTTCCATTCGCCGAAGGTCTCGGCGAAGTTCTGGTTGGCTTCCACGATCCGGTAGTCCCGGTCAATGATGGCGATGTTGGCCGGGACCCGCTCGAAGAGCTGGGTGTGGAGCCAATTTCTGAGGTCGGTTTCCGGCATAATTCCCTATCCGATGATCCCGGCGATGACCTCGAGCAGCCGCGCCGCGTCCACCGGCTTCTCGATGTAGGCTTCAGGCTCGGGCACGCCGGCGTCGGGGATGAGCTTGCGGAAGCCCGGGCCGGTGAAGTCGCGCGCGGTGCTGAAGGCGCTGATGAAGACGGCCGGGACGTTTCTGAAGCGCGGGTCTTTTTTAAGCTTCTGATACAGCGCGATCCCGGACTGTCGCGGCATCATTATATCCAGGCAGATCAGGTCGGGCAAGAACATGGCGGCGGCCTTTAACGCTTCCTCGCCGCTCCGGGCCTGGTAGGTCCGGTAGCCCTGGTCGCCGAGCAGCACGGCCAGGTACGTGCCCAGGTCCGGCTCGTCGTCCACGATCAGAATTTTTTTCGCGCCATCGGTCATGACGACCTCATCCCCATCAGCATTCCATCCCACGCCTTGCGGCGCCCGCATAGCAAGCTATGTGGGCCGTCCGGCGACATACGACATACGCCATACGACATACTTCCCCGTCACCGCCATTCCCACTCGATGAACCCGGGCTTGACGTCGGCCATGGCGTTGACGATGAGCTCGACCAGTCCGCCGTAGAGGATCTTGCTCTTCTCCCAGACGTTCCAGTACTGGAAGAGGTCTCGGATCTGGCCCTTGCAGTTGGAGCAGGGCGCGCACACGTACTTGGGTATGGACGGGTCGAGCTGGCCCTCGAACGCGATCAGGATCTGCTGGAGTTTCTTGCGGCCGGAGACCTGGGCCCGCCAGTCCATGAAGTTGTGGCCGGACATGATGGCGAAGCCGGAGCCGCCTCCGCAGCAGTAGTTGTACACGCCGTGCGGCTCCATCTCGCGGAACCGCGGCGCGAGGTGACGGATGACGCGGCGCTGCGGCTCGACGATGCCCATCAGCCTGACGTAGTTGCAAGGGTCGTGCAGCGTGACCGGGAAGTCGTTGCGGGACGGGTCGAACTTGATCTTGCCCGAGAACACGATCTCTTCGAGGATGGGGAGCGCGCTCTCGCGCGGGATGTTCAAGTCTCCGGTCAGCACCCGGTCCGCGATCACGGTGAGCGCCTTGTGGGCGTGGCCGCACTCGCCGAGCACGATCTTCTTGACCCCGAGGTTCTTCGCGGCCTTGGCGTGCTTGATCGCGACCTTGGCCAGCATGAAGTCGTCGTACCACAGCCCGTAGTTGATGTTGTCGTAGCCGAGCGCGTCCTGGGCCTCCGAGGACATGGTCCAGTCCACCCCGGCGGCGTTGAGGATGGCGGCAAACGCCCCGTGGTTCTCCGGCCAGGCCATGATCTCGCCGGCGTTGTGGATCAAGAGCAGCTCGGCGCCCTTCTTGTCCCACGGCGTCTTGACGGTCATGCCGGTCTTCTCCGAGGTGTCCTCGTCAATGAACTCGATGTTGTCCTTGACCACCTCCGGGTTCATGCCGGTGGAAGAGCCGACCTTGAGCTGCAAGACCGCGCCCCGGTCGTGCAGCTCCTTGGCGCTGATCCCCATCTCCTGGCTGAACAGCTTCCGGAGCTCGTGCGCGATCAGCCCGTTGTCCACGCCCACCGGGCAGGTCTGCGCGCAGCGGCGGCACAGGTTGCACCGGTACGACAGCTCCGCCAGCCGCGCCACCGTGGTCCAGTTCAAGTCAATGTCGCCGTGCCGCCACTTGGAAAGCAGCGAGCCGCCCGGCTTCACGTGCTTGAAGTAAAGGCGCCGGAGCGCGTCGGAGCGGTAGGTCGGGCGGTACACCGGGTTGTGACCGCTCATCTCGAAGATGTGGCAGGCCTCGGAGCAGGTCTGGCACTTGGCGCAATGCTCCATGGAAAGCACCAGCGGCTGGAGGAACGTCCAGTTGTTCTCCTTGGTGAAGAGCTTCTGCAGACCGGACAGAAATTTCGCCACCAGCTCGTCCTCCTCCTCCTTGGTCTTGGGCTTGGGAATGGAGACGGCGATGGTGTCGTCGAGCGAGCTCTCGTACGCAGCCTTGGCCTTGTCCGAGAGCGGCGGCCATTTCGGCGCCGCGTCCGGCAGGTTGTAGGGCGCGGGAAGCGGAACACACTCGGCCGGGTCCACGTGCGTGAGCTGGTCCGAAGGCTTGCCGATGTCCTCAACTCTTACGTTCTTCATTTTCCCTGCTCTCCTTTTACTCCCTCGGTGGCGATGTCCAGCCAGTTTTTCTTCCCGTCCGCGGCCAGGTGGGGCGCGGCCCAGGTCACCGGGTACTGCACGTAGGTCCCGATCTTCTGCTCGATCTCGCCGCCCGGGACGTTAGGCTCGTCGTCCCACCTCACCTTGTCCCAGGTGAACCACTTGACGAAGAAATGGGCCATGTGCGTCATCGGGATGTAGGCGAGGAGCGCCATGGCCAGCACGATCTCCACGGTCATGGCCAGACGGCCGGCCCAGGAGAGGTGGCCGCCGCCCAGCACAGCGTTCAGCTCAAAGGTGATGAGGCTCTGCACGAACGAGCGGGTGGCCGCGAACCCGGTGTCCACGAAAATGAAGGTGAGCCAGGCCGCGGCAAAGGCGGCCAGGAAGAAGAGCAGGTTGAAGATCATGGCCGGCGAGGTGTAGCCCTTGAGCTCCGGGTCGAACAGGCGGGCATGGAGAAGGCCAGCGGCCCCTACCGTGGCCAGCCCGAGCCCGAACAGCGCCGCCGCCTGGGTCAGGTAATAAACCGCCGATCCCGGCGACGCGCCCGGTCCCACGTACACCCCGAACAGCTCCATCACCCCGCCCAGCAAGATCAGCCCGATCATCCCCGCCAGGATGTAAAGCCCGAAATGGAACGGGAACGAGCGGTACCACATCTTCCGGTTGTGCTCGAACAGCGCCACCAGGAGCGTCATCTCCGGGACCATCACCTTGAGCATGTTGATCCACGAGGTCTCCCGCGGCTTCTTCCACCAGCCCACCTCCTCGAGCATGGACCCGCCGTAACTCGCCTTCTTGCCCGGCTCGTGCGCCACCGGGTACAGCTCCCACCGAAGGTGCATGGGCATGCTGTAAATCCGGAAAAACCGGTACCCCGCCACCCCCGCGAAGGCCAGGACGGCGGCGTACGTCAATAAGTGCGGAAACATACTGCTCATTGCTCCTCTCCTTGATCCTTTCTATTTCGGCCTAGTAACGCCATAACGTTCAACCCCGTCGAATTTTGCGCGGTGCAGAAGGTTTTCTTCCTAACCACGGATGAACACAGATAAACACTGATGAAAAAGAATATTATCCGTGTTTATCCGTGTTCATCCGTGGTTCCAGTATCTTGATCCCGTCCCATCCCCTCAGCACCCCGGCACGGCCGGCTCCGCCGCCGCGCCCTTCCCTGCCTCCATCATCCGCTTTTCCGAGAGGTCATCGAGCGTGTAATCGTAGAGCACGTCGGTGATCCGCGTGTTGATCAGGCCCCACATCCGCCGCGAGTTGCACTGCTCCTTGAAGCCGCAAACGGTATCCGGGTCCAGACATTCCAAAAGCTTGATCGGCCCGATCGCGGCCTCCACGATCTCCCCGATCTTGATCTCACGCGCATCCCGCGCCAAAAGATAGCCCCCGTGCTTGCCCGCAACGCTCTTTATCAGCGACGCGTTCTTGAGCGGCACCACCAGCTGCTCCAGGTAGCGCATGGAAAGGTTCTGCTTCTCCGCGACATGTGACAGGCCGATCGGGACCTCCGTCCCGCCGTTGTCGGCGAGGTAGATCATCAACCTGATCGAATACCTGGCGCGGGTGGATATCTTCATGTCATGACCATAAAAAGGGGCGAGAAGCGAGGAGCGGGGATCAAGGGAATTTTCCGGGAACCTCGCTCCTCGATCCTCGTTCCGCGATCCTCTTTCAGCACCCGTGACCTTCTTCCCTGGCTACCGGCTACGTGCTCCTGGCTACTATTTTCTGAATTTATCATGGGATTGCGACCGCCGTTTTCAAAAAAACCGCCTGTCCCTTGCGGATTAACCGGTGAGCGTCAAGATGAGTGGTGTGGAACTTATGGTGCGGTAATCATTAAAATTTTCTAATTCCGATTAGTCCTATAGGAATTAGCTATTACTAAATATAACAGACCAATTAATTCCTGTCAAGAAGAAAATTATGGAAAAAACATTAATTTATTTAATTAATTATTTTAATAAAAGTACGCTTTCAGCCCGGAAGGCGTGCCAGAATGCCATGCTTACTCGCGGTGGCGGGGACACTCTTGTCCCCGCGCCCGGGCCGACAGGAGTGTCGGCCCCACCTTTTGTGGCGGCATTACTTTTACAGAAATAAATAACTGAAAACTGAAGCTCTGACCCGGTACGTACGGAATACGGCGCGTCATTCCCCTCTTTCATCTTGACTCCGCAATCCCGGTGTATTATGTTTGCTTAGCATGAAAGAAAGGAGGAAGACATGGCGATCACACAACTCACGGTGGTAATCCAGAACTCTCCGGGCAAGGCGGCGGACGCGCTTTCCGTATTGGCCCGGGCCAAGGTGAACGTGCGCGCGGCGAGCGTGGTGGAGAACTCTGACCTCGGGCTCCTGCGCCTGGTCGCGGACAACCCCGCCAGGGCGGTGAAGGAGCTCAAGAAGAAGGGCCTTCCCGTGTCCAGCACTCCGGTGCTGGCGGTGGTGGTCAAGGACCGGCCCGGCGCGCTGGCCCGGATGCTGGCTCCGCTCAAGGCCCGGAAGATCAACGTGGAGTATCTCTACGCCTCCACCTGCGCCTGCGGCGAGGACGCCTGCGGCTGCGGCCCGGAAGGCTGCGACAGCGTGATCATCGTGGGGACCAGGGCCGTCGCGGCGGCGGAAGCCGCGCTTAAAGCCGCCAAGTATCGGCTCATCAAACCGTGAAATAAGACCGTTCCAGCGTTTCCCCGCGCGGCGGGGTCTCGGAGCCGCGCCGCGCGGGACGACGACTGCTTGATTGCAGCCATCCCATGCCCTATCCTTTTTTATGAGTGAGCGCATTTATCTTTGACTTCTCCCCGCAACTCATGGCCATTCTTCAAGTCCGCGCGTCCGGGTTCTTATTCCCGGGATTTTGATGCAAGGGGGACCGAGATGACAGACCCGCTGCCATCCGCGGCCAACGATCCGGCCGGCGGTGCCATGCAGGTGAAGCAGGTCAAGGTGGTCACCTGGACCGGCATGGTCATCAACATCCTGCTCTCCGGCTTCAAGATTTTCTGCGGGATCATCGGCTCGAGCCAGGCCATCATCGCGGACGGTTTCCACAGCCTTTCCGACACCACCACCGACGTGGCCGTCCTGGTCGGGGTCAATTACTGGACGGCCCCGCCCGATGACTCGCACCCGCACGGCCACCGCCGCATCGAGACCATCATCACCATGCTGATCGGCCTGGCCCTCGCCATCGTGGCCATCGGCATCGGCTACAAGGCCATTACCACGCTCCACGAAATGCACGCGAGCCCGCCCGGGTTGATCACCCTGATCGCCGCCCTCGCCTCCATCATCAGCAAGGAGGCCCTCTATCAATGGACCGTGCTGGTGGGGAAGCGGGTCAAGTCGAACGCGGTCGTGGCCAACGCCTGGCACCACCGCTCCGACGCGCTCAGCTCGGTCCCGGTGGCCGCGGCCATCGCCGGCGCCCGCTTCTTTCCGGGCTGGACCTTCCTCGACCACCTGGGCGCCATCCTCGTTTCCGCGTTCATCCTGCAGGCCGCCTGGAAAATCGCCTGGCCCGCGTTAAAGGAGCTCTCGGACTCGGCCGCGCCCCCCGAAATCTGCAACGCCATCGCGGAGATCAGCCTTTCCACGCCCGGCGTCAGGTCCGTCCACCGCGTCCGCACGCGTCAGTTGGGCTACGGCCTCCAGGTGGACCTGCACGTCCAGGTGGAAGGCTTTCTGAACGTCAAGCAGGGACACGACATCTCCATGGACGTGAAAAAGCGCCTGATCGAAAAAGGGCCCAACGTGGTGGACGTGGTCACTCATCTTGAACCCTATGACCCGACTGCCGCTCCCCCCGATGCTTGCAGGGGAAAACGCGGCTCGGACGCGAAATGAAAAGGTGCAATCATGACCGTGAAGCTTACCGTGGTCTGTGAAAACCGTGTCGGGCTGAGCAAGGGCCTGGTCGGAGAGCACGGCTTTTGCGCGCTGATCGAGGCGGAGGGCGCGAGGATCTTGTGGGACACGGGCCAGGGCCTGGCGCTCACCCGTAACGCCGCCGCGCTGGGGGTGGACCTGAAAAAGCTGGACGCGATCGCGCTCTCGCACGGCCACTTTGACCATACCGGCGGATTGAAGGACGCGCTCGCGGCGGCGGGCGGCGGCCGCGTGGTGTGCGAGCCGCATTGCTTCGAGAACAAGAAGACGCGGCGCGAGTTCTTCGGCAAGGTCATCGAGGTCCCGATCGGCCTGCCGTGGAAGCAAAGCGAGCTCGAGGCCATGGGCGCGCGCTTCGAGTTCGTGACCGACTCGCTGGAGCTCGCGCCGGGCGTGCATTTTTTCACGGCCATCCCCCAGGTGACGGAGTTCGAGACGATCGAGGCGGGGTTCTTCGTGGACGGAAAGGACGGCCGGCGCGACGATGATTTCAAGGACGACGCCGCGCTGGCGGTGGTCACGGAGCGCGGACTTTCGGTGGTGCTGGGCTGCGCGCACCGCGGCATGATCAACACCATCCGGCACCTGAAGTCGCGGCTCGGCGTGGACCAGGTCCACTCGGTCTGGGGCGGCACCCACCTGGTCGAGCGCAAGCCGGAGGAAGTGGAGGCCACCCTGGCCGCGCTCGCCGGCCTGGACATTGACCGGATCGGCACGGCGCACTGCACGGGATTTTTCAACGAGGCCAGGCTGGCCGCGGCCATGCCGGAGCGGTTCACCTTCGCCCACGTGGGCGTGAAGGCGGAGCTGTAGGCGCCTCGGAGCAGAGAATTTTCAGACAGGATTAACAGGATTTACAGGATTTTCGGAATACACCTTTTGTTTTTTATCCTGTTAATCCTGTCTTAAAAATATCTCATGATTTCCGCGCGACGCCTCGCGGCACGAGGAACTGCTCATAGTTTTTTTATGAGGTGGAGCTGGCGGGGTTGGAAGCCGTCTGAATTATAGAGGCCGCGGGCCCCGGCGTTGAGCTCATCCACCATCAGCTCGGCGTGGGTCAATCCGGCTTTCTTGAACTCGGCGGTGAGGGCCGCGAGCAAGGTCCGGCCCACGCCCCGGCCGCGGAAGTCGCGATGGACCACGACGTCATTCACGTATCCCACCACCCGCAGCCGATAGATGGCGTGGCGCTCCTTGGCCAGGCCGTGGATGAAGCCCA
>DATKZS010000188.1:0-22432 GCA_035527835.1 bacterium | reverse complement strand
TTTGCTCCCCCTCCGCGTTCAGGCTCTGGGAAAACGTCGTGAGCTCGCCCAGCAGCGAGAGCAGCTGGCCGTAGACCCGCCACGGATGCATCCCCGGCGTCGAGATCAGGTGCTGCAGGGGAAGGATGTGGCGCGAGAGCGTGCGCAGGCCCATCACCAGGAAGAACACCCCCGGCTCCATCATCGAGCCCTTGGCCGAGGCCGAGATCTTGTACTCCTCCAGCCGCCGGCAGCGCGACGACACCTTGTCGAAGATGTCCTTGATCATGGCCGCCAGCACCGCCGAGGCGTCAATCGTGAGCGACGGCGGCGCGAAATCGGACGCCGGCGAGATGCCCTCCGCCTTGGGCTCGACCAGGGCGATGGGGATCAGGTGGTACTTGCTGAGCTGGTCCTTCTCGTTCTCCCAGAAAATGGTGGGCACGTAGCTCATGCGCTTGACCTGCGCCGCCGGGCCCGACCCGTAAAGGTCCTGAACCTCCTCCGGGCCCGCCGTGGTGACGAACCTGGTCTTGACCGCCGAAAGGTCGTCGAGGCTTTGGACCACCGTCACGTTCTCCGCCTGGTCCTCCCATTGCCTGAGGCCCAGGTAAACCTTGAACGGCTTGCCCGCGGCCAAGAGCGCGTCGTCAAACGACCGGGGCTGGATCACGGCGTTGCCGGGGAACTCGACCCAGGTCCCGTCCGGGAAGATAAAGGAACCCTGGCTGATGACCAGGGACTTCTCCGCCACGGCCTTCTCCTCTATCTCCAGCCGGCCCACGCCCCAAAGATACGGATTGACGAACAGGCCGAGCGGCTCGAGCAGGGACTGGGTGTGAAGATCGGAGAGCTGGAAATGCTGCGGCTGCAGGAACAGGCCCTGGTGCCAATAGATCGGTCGCTGGTTTTTCACTTTTCCTCCAATATCTGCTGGATTTCCTCCGGCCCGAAAAACAGCGTCACGTTCAGCTCGGCCGGGACAAAGGCACGCTTCTTCACGATGAAGCCCGTGGTCTCGATCCGGACCGGGATCAGCATCAGCTTGGAAACGTGGCCCGGCCACAGATTATAATAGCCGCCCACCAACGCGAAAAACCGCGCGTCCTCCGCCCGGTCGAACGCCACGGTCTCCTCGTCGCCCGGATGGATGATCAGCTTCTCCGACGACGCCACGCTCTCGTCAAAACGCTTGCACTCGAGCAGCTTGACCACCCCCGCCTGGTCTATCTTCAGAGCGTTGAACGCGTTCGGGTCTATCAACTGGTACACGCACACCGCCAGCGTGTGCGATTGCTCATTGTACATGTTAAGGTTGGGGTCCGCCTTGTAGGAAAGCCTGATGCCCTTGGACTCGAAGGGCCATTTCTTCAGCTCCTCCACCTTCTGCTTCTTGGGAGTGCAGCCGGGAAAGCAAAGGGCCAGGGCCAAGAGGAACAGCACGAGGCCAAGCGGACGCAAAAACGAGGCCCTGCCGCCCCGCGCCATTAGACCGTGCGCCCGATCAAGGATCGAGATCATCTTTGCCCTCTGCGGCCAGAGGGCGCGGACACATAAACATGCCGCGGACGGCAAAACCCCGCGCTCGCCGCCGAACCCCGGTCCGGCATCCCTCGCCCCGCTGATTCCACGTTGCGCCTCCCGCCCCTGCATTCCACCCGCGTTCCGCTGTTCCCTCTTGGTTAATCCGAAGGCGTAGTATCCGCTTCCATTACCGCCGGCACATTCACCCGATACCTTGTATTCACAAGATGCAAATGTGTCCCCATAGTAGGGATTGAAGGCATTAATATACCATATATGGTGCATTGTCAAGAAAAAAATGCTAAATTATGTTAAATCATCTTATGCCCAGCTTTTTCAACAAGTTAAAGGCATCTTCTCAGGTAAAAATTTTAGCATGGTCATAACCAGATGAAATTAAATAAGATTGCGAACGGAGCGATCATGAGCAAATTGTCGTTTTAAATTAACTATTTAGTTGTATAATTATGCTTAATTAATCATAATTAATCAGTGCTGTCCCAAATAAACGGACCGGAGAACCGCCAAGACGCCAAGAGCGCCAAGGATTATTTTTAAACACGATTTTAAGAGGGCTTGGGTGCGAATGTTTCTTGCTTGGCGCTCCCGTCGGCCGGTCCGCCAAGCCGGTTGGGGCCAGCGCTCCGGAGCTGTTCTTTGCCGGGCCGCGAAGAAACATCATGATTTACTTGGCGGTCCTTGGCGCTCTTGGCGTCTTGGCGGTTTTCTTACGGCCTATTTTGGACAAGAGTGGGCCGATATGATATTGATGGAAAAGCGTTAGTCGTATCAAGGAGCGATGCGGATGAACTTCAAGCTGGCGGTGGCGGTGATATTTGTCCTTGGTTTGGCCGCTGTGGATGGAGCGCGGGCTGAGGGCGTGCGCCTGGACGGGCGTTTCGATCCCACCCTGGTCGCGGCGCGCCGGCACCGGGACCGGGACCGGAACCAGGACCAGGAGGATGAGGAGCAGAGCACGGACCAGGAACCGGATCAGGACCTGGACCAGGGGGATGAGGGCCGGGACACGACTCGGGCCCGGGCCGGTGACAAGCTCAAGGGCCTGTTCTCGCGGGAGGAGAGGCCCGAGCGCAAGCGGCGCGCGGACGTGGGCTGGTTCATGGGCCTGTCGGTGCTGACCATGCAGCTCGACATGAGCATTTTCGATCCCATGACCCAAGACCGCAAGGTCGAGTCCTTTTCCGAGCGCGGCATGCTCTCCGGACCCATGGGCGGCATCATTTACCGGGACCTCCGGGTCGGGGCCCTGATGCTGAGCGGATACCAGCACCACTCCGAACTGGTGCAGAACAAGCGGCGCAACGCCTTCATCTCCTTCACCGGCTTCGCCGGCTTCATGGAGTACAACCACATGATCGAGCGCCGCTACCCGCGCCGCGTGCCCTACCTCCGGGTCGGATACCTGGTGGGAGTGCTCGGCGGCTCCGGCGACCTCACCCTCAGCGTCTCCGGACAGGACGTGCCCAAGAAAAGGTGGGAGGCCTCCCAGTCCATCCCCTTTGCCGACGCCTACGCGGGAGTTTGGCTCTCGCCCTTTGACTGGCTCTGGTTCCAGCTCGACCTGGGCTACATCATGCCCTTCTGGGACACCGCGGACCCCAAGTTCAAAAACGCCGCGGGCAAGAAAATGGTGGACGGCCAGATGGCGAGCGGCCTGGCGTTCGGCTTCAAGATCATCGTGGGCAAAAACCCCAACATCTATTACGAACCGCCTCCGGAGCCGGGGTCCTAAGCCCGACCTCCTCCGGCCTCCCGCCTTTTGCCGCTCAAGGCACCACGGTCAGGAGCGCGTTGGACATTTCCATGACGGTGAGGATGCGGTCTCCATAGGTCGGGTTGGAGTGCATTTCCTGGCCGGTGATGGACCGGTACTGCACCTTGAGGGTATGGCCGCCGGCGGGGTCCAGGTATCCCGCCCAGGTGAGCAGCACCGAGCCGGCGAAGTTGGAGACCGTGGTCGCATGGGCGTGGGAGGGATAACAATATATACTCCAAAACCTGGTATATGTCTCAGGATACCAGTAGCATGTTTCACTGCCGCTGAAATAACACCAGGACAGCGCGGCGGTGGGCTCATAGTTGGAGGTCAGGGTCTGGTAGGTCTTGACGTCCACCAGGGAGGCGCCGTTCATTTCCACGATCCGGACCTCGAAATCGTCGTTATAGGTGTTGCTCCCGCTGGCGGCGTAGAAGGTGCCGTTGAAGAAGACGGTGTAGACCGCGGGGTCCCCGTTGCTGAGCGGCCAGCTCATCTGGTTCAAGTCCTGCCAGGCGGAGGAAGTGGTGTACTCCGAGGTGGTGCCTTTCATGGTCCACATCCGGTAGACGGCGCCGTCCGCCAGATGGTGGGTGTCCACGGCATCGGGGGCGATGCTGCCGGGAGTGGCCCCGTC
Source organism: bacterium (assembly GCA_035527835.1). GTDB lineage: Bacteria > RBG-13-61-14 > RBG-13-61-14 > RBG-13-61-14 > DATKZS01 > DATKZS01. Next base: position 18,515 of record DATKZS010000188.1, on the reverse strand, counting down.
CGCGGGGATGACGGCGTCGGCGCCGATGTCGCCGGGCCCCACCGCTCCCGCGGCCACGCCTCCGGCCACCGGCCCGATGGTGGGCAGCACGGCGTTGGGGGCGATGTCGCCGCTTTGCACGGCGTCGGCCGCCAGGTTCCCTGAAGTCACCGCGTCGGGGGCGAGGGCGCCGTTGGCCGCGGTCACCGCGGCGGCGGCCAGTTGGACGCCGGTCACGGTCAAATCGGCGATCTGGGCGGCGCCGACCGCGTCAATGGCGATGTTCATGGTGTCCACCGCCTGGTCGGCCACCTGGGCGGTCCCCACCGCGCCGTCCCCGATTTTTTCCTGGGTCACGGCGCCGTCCGCCAGCACCCGGGTGTCCACCGCGGCGTCCTTGATGCTCTGGTCGCCGTCAATGCACCCGGTCACGCAGGGCAGGCTTTCCACCACCGATAGCCCCTGCGGGCCTTGGGGGCCTTCATCTCCCGTCCCTCCGTTCTTGCCGTTCTTGGCGTCCTCCCCGGTAAGGAAATTGCAGCCAAGCCAGGGCAGGACCAGGGCGGCCAGGAGCAGCGCCCCCATGATCTTCCGGCCCATCCCGTCCCTCCCCGCACCGCTTCCGTTGTGTGACCGTCTCATGACGCCTCCTCAGTTCACCGGGGTCTTCAGGAACCGGATCAGGCTCAGGTTCCGGTCGCCATCGGACATGAGCTGAGAGATGACGTTGGATGCGGATCCTCCGTCATACCATTCCACCCGGAAAACGTAGCCGGCCGGCCGCGCCGGCAGCTCGCCCGCCCAGTGCAAGGATATGCTCCCCATAAACTGCGGGCCGACGTGGCTGTGATTGTTGGAGCAGTTCAACACGGTATGGAAATGCGCGTAGGCGTCGGTCGGAAAATGCACTTCCTTGCGGCAGGAAAAAGAATAATCCGCGGACCGGCTCGAGCTCATACGCTGCCGGTTCAGCTCGGTGACGGTGGACCCGGCGGCCACCACCAGGCGGACGTAGGTCGAGTTGTTCATGCCGGTTGAATAGAAGCTCCCGTCAAACTGGGCCAGATAGGCGGCGGCGGTGGCGCCGTCAATGAGCAGGGCCATGTCGTTCATGCCTTCCCAGACGCTCTTGCTCCCGAGGCTGGTGTCGTTCTTCCCGTTCACCGTCCACATGTGGTTAATGGCGCCCATCTTGATCTGCTGGACTTCCACGGCGCCGTCGGCGATGTTGGCGTTGGCCACGGCGCCGGAGGCGAGGTCGCCGGTCTCGACCGCGGCGGGGGCCAGGTTCCCGGCCGTCACCGCGCCGGGCGCGATGTTGGCTGGTCCCACCGCGTCGCAGGCGATGTTCCCGGCCGCCACGGCCTCGGGGCCGATCTTGCCCGCCGTCACCGCGCCCGCCGCCAGCTTGGCGTCGGTGACCGCTCCATCCGCGATTCGATAGCGGTCCACGGACTGGTCGGCCAGTTGCGCGGTCCCGATGGACCCGTCAGCGAGCTGGAGCGCGCCCACGGCGTCCGGGGCCATCTGCGTGTCGCCCACCGCCAGGTCGGCGATCTTGGCGTGGACCACGGAACCGTCCTTGATGGACAGGGAGTCCACGCACTTGTCGCAGGGAAAGCCCAGCACCCCCGGCTCTCCCGGCGGACCCGGTTCGCCGGCCACGCCGGGCACGCCGTTGTGTCCGTCCAGGCCGTCCTCCCCCTTGAGCCCGTCACAGCCGAAAGCCAGCAGGACCAGCGCCAAGAGCATGGCCAGAAACGGCGCTGATTTTTTCATCATTTCCACCTCGCCCCTCCGCCGTTTTCTTACGGCCGCGCTAATACTCCTCGACCTCGGTCTTGGCGAACTCGACGATGGTAAGGTTCCTCACCCGGTTGAGCGGCTGCGAGTAGATCGCCGCGGTCTGGCCGTTGCGCCACTCGACCTCAAAGGTATGGCTCCCGGCCGCGAGCTCGCCGGTCCAGTGCAGGGTCAGGCTCCCCAGATATTGCCCGCTGCCGGAATGGGAGTGGGGCTGGACGCACAAGCTGCAGGCCAGATCGGCGACCGGCTTGGACACCGAAGGCAGCCGCTGCATATTGAGGATGGTGTTGCCCTCGACCAGCCGGACTTGCGCTTCGGCGTTGGAACCGGCCGAATAAAACCCGCCGTTGAAGAGGACCCAATAGGCCCCGCCCCGGGCGGTGAAGGTTATGGACATGTCGTCAATCGGCGTCCAGTTGGAGAGGCCGATGCTGTCAATATTGTCTCCCGACTTGGTCCAGATGCGGTTGACCGCGCCCAGGGCGATGGTCCTGGCGTCAACCGCGCCGGCGACGATGTTTGTTGACCCCACCGCTCCCGGCGCGATGTCGCCGGGCTGCACCGCGCCCGCGGCTAAATCTCCCGCCTGCACCGCGTTGGAGGCGATGTCGCAGGTCTCGACCGCGCCGGCCGCGATGTTGCCGGACTGCACGGCCCCGGCCGCGATCTTGCCCGCGGTCACCGAGCCGGGCGCCAGCTCCGTTGCCGTGACCTCGCCGGAAATGATCTTGGCGCCGGTCACCGCCTGGTCCAGGAACTTCGCCATGGTCACGGCCGAGTTGTCCAGCTTCGAGTTGGTCACGGCCCCGTCCATGATGTGATTGGAACGGACGGCTTTGGAGGACAGCTCCAGCGTGCCGACCGCCTGGTCGGCCAGAGAGGGATTTTCCACGCACCCGTCGCAGGGGAGCAGGGCGGCGCCGTACTCGCCGGGCAGCCCTTGCGCTCCCAGCGCGCCCTTGGCCCCGTTGTTGCCGTCTTCGCCGGGCGCGCCCCTGATGCCGATGAGCTCGGTAACCTGGTCGCATCCGGAGAGGGCCGGGGCAATGGCGAACAGGGCCAGGCCCGCCAGCAGATAAATTTTCATGAGCTTCATCAGCCGTCCCCCTTGCCGCGGGCGTCGGTCCAGTTCATATGACATGATGCTGGTCCCATCTATTTCCTCTTCGCCCTCACTCGGACTCAGCGGTTGAGCTCGATGATGGTGAGCATCCGCTTGCTGTACGCCACGTTCTGCCGGAATTGGGAGTTGTCGCTGTTTTTCCAATACACGCCGATCCGATGGTTCGTGCCGGAGACGGCCGTGAGCGGCCCCAGCCACTGGAGCGTTACCGCCTGCTGGCCCGAAGAGCTGTTGACCCTGACGAACGTCAGCGGGGGCGTGGTGTCGCCGTCCAGGCACAGGGCCAGGTAAGGCACCGTGCTGGTGCTGGCGCTGTCGAACACGCCCGTGAACATCACCAGGTAATAGGCGTCCGCGTCCACGCCGATAATGGTGTCGCCGTTCATGAGCAGGGTGTACGCGGCCTGGTTGTTCACGCTGCGGTTGACGGTGGATTCATAAACGGTGAAGCCGTCGCTGATGGCGTGCAGGGCCACGTCGGCCGCCGCGATGGTCCCGTCCAGGATGTTGTTGGACCATACCGGGGCGGTGGACCCGCTGGCCAGGTCGGCGTGCAGGATGATCCCGTCCTGGATTTGGGTGGACCCGGTGATGATGGCCACGCCGGTGTTCAGGTCGGCGCCGGTGATGGTCCCGTCCAGGATGTTGTTGGACCACACCGGGGCGCTCGCGCCGGTGTTCAGGTCGGCGTGCGCGATGGTCCCGTCCAGGATGTTGTTGGACCATACCGGGGCGGTGGACCCGCTGGCCAGATCGGCGTGAGCTATGGTCCCGTCCAGGATGTTATTGGACCACACCGGGGCGGTGGACCCGCTGGCGAGGTCAAGGTGCTCGATGATCCCGTCCCCGATCTGCCCGGTGGAGGTGATAATGGTCGAGCCGGCCAGGTCGGCGGAGGCGATGGTCCCGTCCAGGATGTTTTCGGTGTGCACCGGGGCCAGGGCGGCGTTGGTGGACCCGGTGGCCAGGTCCGCGAACAGGATGGCGCCGTCGAGAATATTGTCGGAATACACCGGCGCGTTCACTCCGACTCCCAGGTCGGCGTGGAGAATGGTGCCGTCGAAGATGTTGTCGGTGTACACCGGGGCGTTGGCGCCGGTGGCGAGGTCGCCGTGGAGGATGGAGTTGTTGATGATCTCGTCCGAGCCCACCGCGTCGGTGCCGATGTCGTTGACGCCGATGCTGTTGTTAATGATCTCGTCCGAGCCCACCGCGCCGGCGCCGATGTCGTTGACGGTGATGCTGTTGTCAATGATCTCGGACGACCCCACGGCGCCGGCGCCGATGTCGTCGAAGGTGATGCTCTCGTTGACGATCTGGCCGGAGCCCACCGAGTTGGGGCCCATGTCGGCAAGGGCGATGGAGCCGTCAACGATGGCGGCGGTGCCCACGGAGCCGGAGCCCATGTCGGCAATAGTGATGCCGCCGTCCCTGATCGCGGACGTGCCCACGGATTCGGCGCCCATGTCGGCGAAGGCGATGGCGCCGTCAAGGATCTTGGCGGAGGTGACCGCGCCGTCGCGCAGATCCATGGCCTCGATGGTCCCGTCCTTGATCTCGTTGGAGGTGATGGTGTCGCCGGCGATGTCGGCGGCCCCGATGGTCCGGTCCAGGATGGACTGGTTGTCCACGCAGCCGTCGCAGGGCAAGCCCAGGATGCCGGGCGGACCCTCCGGGCCCATCAGTCCCTGGGTCCCCGTAGCGCCGTCGGCCCCGTCAACCCCGTCCCCGCCCCGGAGGTCCCCGCAGCCGGCCAGCACCATCCCCGACGCCAACAGCAGGGCCGCTAAAGCGATCCCTTTTTGAACGACATTCATTTCCCGGCCTCCCCCATCCGCGGATTTAATGGCGGCCCCGCATGGCCGCGATAGGCCTTCAAGCTTCTCCCCTAAAAGATATATGAAGGGCATGGGCCTGTCAACGCCCATATTCCCTGGGCCCTTATCCCCCGGGCTTCTTTCTCTTCCACCATTTGGTCTTCCCGGACTTTTCCTGCTCCGGCTTTTTGTCCCCGGCCTTCACCGCCGCGTCCTTTTTATGGGGAAGGTGCGACCGCATGAAAGCCCGCTCCTTCTGGTAACAGATTTTTTTCTGGAAGTTGACGAGGTGTCCGCCCGCGAACCAGAAGAGCCCGGCGTCGTCCCATTTCTTCTTGAGCATTCCCGGCTGGTCGGGGATCACGAAGCCGTCCCCCATGCCCGCGAACATGAGCACGTCCTTCTGCGGGATGGCCAGGTCGTAATTGACCGGGCTGGCCACGTACAATACCTTCTTGATCAGGTTCTGGTCCAGGCCCGAGGCGTACATGGCCTTGAAGGCGAACGGCGCGACGGGCGAATCATTCGGAAGCTCGCCCGGCGAGGCGATCGGCTCCCACGCCACCACGAAGGCAAAGCCTGGGTCCGCCACCGCCGCCATCAGCGCCGCCGTGGCCCCCATGTTCTCGCCCATCAGCCCCACCACGTCGTAACGGTCCTGAAGCCAGGTCCGGATGCCGCGGATGTCCGTGACCTCCTGGCACAGGGCCTCGGCAATGACCGAGATGTCGCCGGAGAGAAACTGCTCCCCCGAAAAGATCGTGTTCTCCAGCGAGCGCATCCCGTGGTAAGGCTCCTGGATCACCACCGCGTCATAGCCCAGGTCCAGGTACTGGTACATCTTCTTCTCGTCATAGTGGCGCTTCCTGAAGATGTCGCCCCCGGTCCAGGCGTGAGACACGATCACCGCGCCCCGGTTGATCGGCCGCTTGCTCCGCAAATACACCGCGTACGCCGTGTGCGCCTCCTGGTAGGTCTCGTAGCGCAGCGCGAAGTCGGGGTTCTGAGGCCAGTACTGGCTCTCCCACTTGATGAGCGTAACCTCGGTGTCCCGGGTGTTCTGCAGGGTCTTGACCTTCTCCACCTCCGGCGCCCCCTCCGGCGCCGGGTAAAAGAGCGTCGGGTCGGTCTTGAAGCGGACGTCCGTATAGAAGGAGTATTCCACCTTGGGCGTCTGCCGCTGCAGGCTGTAGCGCCGCCCCACCTCGTAGCGCGGAATGATCTCCGCGCCAACACGGTCAGCCCCCAGCGCCACCGCCGTCAGCGCCTGTTCCGGCGCCGTCACCGACCGCGGAAAGCTCTTGGGCATGCACCCCGGCAGCAAGGCGCAGCCGGCGCAAGTCAACATCACACGGACCATGGCCCGCATCCCACTCTCTCCTTCTTCATCGCCCCGGGTTATTCCCTAACATGATAACGGAGATGCCTGGAATTGTCCATTAAAAAATTCGTTAATTGACCGCCCTCTCCAATTTTTGCTACAATAGCTTGCAAATCGGCGGGCTAAGCCTCAAAATGTTCCTGGGCATTATCCTCATGTCGCGAGGCGGCGCCCTCAAATCATGAAAATTTTTTCAGACAGGATTAACGGCTTTTACAGGATTAAAAAACAAGAGGCGTATTCTGTAAATCCGGTTAATCCTGTTAATCCCGTCTTAAAATTCTCTGAGCAGCGCAAGGAGGAGCGGTAATGGAGAATGTGGACCTGCTCAAGAAGGTTCGGATCTTTCAGGGACTGACGGAAGAGGAGCTCAACAAGTTCGCCGCCATCACCTCCGAGGAGCAGAGTCCGCCCAAGTCCATTCTGCTCGAGGAGGGCGTCGAGGGCCAGGCGCTCTACATCATCAAAAGGGGCGCCGTAACCGTCTATAAGGTCAAGAACGATTCCCTGACCGAGCTGGCCAAGCTCCCCGCCGGAGAGGCCTTCGGAGAGATGAGCCTGCTCGAGGCCACCCTGACCTCCGCCCGCGTCACCGCCAATAACGAGGTCGAGTGTCTGCTCATCAGCCGCGACCTCTTCCTCGACCTCCTCGAACGCGACCTGAGCATCGCCGCCAAGGTCTACAAGAACTTCACCCTCATCCTCTCCGAGCGGCTCCGCCAGACCTCCGCCGAGCTCGCCCGGTGCAAGCCCGAGCCATGATCACGGCCCGCCTCCGGCGGTCTCCCGCCCAATGATTACATTGACCCCGTAAGGGCCTCGCGCATCAGTGCTGTCCAAAATAAACGGACCGGAAAACCGCCCAGGCGCCAAGGACGCCAAGAATCATGATTTTATTTCAATCTCAGTCCAGCTTTCGGCCAAATGATTCTTTCTTGGCGCTCATGCCTACCGGTTCGCCAAGCAGGTTGGGACCGAAACCTTGGATCTGTTTTTTGGTTTCGCCGCAAACAAACACCAGGATTTACTTGGCGATTCTTGGCGGTCTTGGCGCCTTGGCGGTTTTCTCAGCTCCTATTTCGGACAAGAGTGCCCGCGCATGAAAGTAATGGTCACCGGCGCCACCGGCTTCGTGGGCGGACATATAGTGGACGAGCTTATCGCCCAGGGACTTCTGGTCCGCGCCCTGGTCCGGCCCGATTCCATCCCCGGCGCGTCTCATCTCCCCGCAAACGTCGAGCTCGCGCGCGCCGACGTCATGGCCCCGGACCTGGAAAAATTCCTGGAAGGCACGGACGCCGTCATTCACCTGGTGGGCATCATCCGGGCCGTGCCCCGAAAGGGCGTGACCTTCGAGCGCCTGCACGCCGCGGCCGCGAAAAACGTGCTCCGCGCCATGACGGCCGCCGGCGTGAAGCGGCTCGTGCACATGTCAGCCCTCGGCGCCGGGCCCGGAGCGGAAACCGAATACTTCCGCACCAAGTGGCAAGCCGAGCAGGCCGTGCGCGACTCCACCCTCGACTGGACCGTGATCAAGCCCTCCGTCATCTTCGGCCCCGGCGACCGGTTCGTGAACATGCTGGCCTCACAGGTGCGCGCGCTCCCCCTCGTCCCCGTCATCGGCGACGGCAACTACCGCCTCCAGCCGATCTTTATCAAGGACGTGGCCGCGGGATTCGTCAAGGCCCTGTCATTGCCCGATACCATCGGCCGCGCCTTCGAGGCCGGAGGGCCGGAAGAAATGACCTACAACGAACTGCTCGACGAGATCGCCAAAGCGCTCGGCCGCGACCAGGCCCGCAAGATCCATTTCCCCCTCGCCCTCATGCAGCCGGCCATCCGCATGATGCAAAGGTTCCAGTCGTTCCCCATCACCATGGGACAGCTCCAGATGCTCCTCATCAACAACGTCTGCGACCCCGGACCCTTTTTCCAGGCGTTCGATATTGAGCCGGTCACTTTCAGCCGGGGCATCCGCCATTACATATCCTGACCCAGTGCTGTCCAAAATAAAGGCACAAGAAAAACGCCAAGAACGCCAAGGGCGATGTTTTTACTGAATTCTCAAGCCGGCCTCCCGGCAGTTTATTCTTTCTTGGCGTTCCCGTCAGCGGGTTCGCCAAGCAGGTTGGAGTCAAGGCGATGCGTCTTTTTCCGAGACTTGCCGCCAAGAAACTTCCGGTTTTACTTGGCGAACCCCGGCGCTCTTGGCGTCTTGGCGTTTTTCTCGATGTCTATTATGGACAAGAGTGATCCTGACCGAAGGTCCCGCTCTCGCCCCCGCTCATCCCGGGGCCGCGAGCTTTTTCACCTCCCGGGCCAGCTCCGCGAACTGTTCCGGGTACAGCGATTGGGGTCCGTCGGAGAGGGCCTGGTCGGGCTCGTGGTGGACCTCGATCATGAGGCCGTCCACCCCGATGGCGGCGGAGGCCCGGGCCAGCGGGATCACCTGGTCGCGCCGGCCCGCGGCGTGGCTGGGGTCGGTGATCACGGGCAGGTGGGTGAGCGCCCGCACCGCCAGCACGGCGGAGAGGTCCAGCGTGTTCCGGGAGTGGTCGCCGAACGTGCGCACGCCCCGCTCGCACAGGATAACGTCCGGGTTGCCCTCGCTCATCACGTATTCCGCCGCCATCAGCCACTCCTCGATGGTCGCCGACATCCCGCGCTTCAAGAGCACCGGCCGCCCGCACTTGCCCGCCGCCCGGAGGAGCGAGTAGTTCTGCATGTTGCGCGCGCCGATCTGCACCACGTCCGCGTAGTCCGCGACCTTCCGGATCACTTCGTGGTCTATGGCCTCGGTGACAATGTAAAGCCCGAACCGCTCGCGCACCCGCGCCAATATCTTCAGCCCCTCTTCCCCCAGACCCTGGAACGAGTAAGGCGACGTCCGAGGCTTATACGCCCCGCCCCGGAAGAACTCCGCCCCCGCCTCCTTCACCTTCTCCGCGATCGCCATGCACTGGGCCTCGCTCTCCACCGCGCACGGACCCGCGATCAGCGCCACGCCCCCGCCCCCGATCCGGGCCGCGTCCACCCGCACCACCGTGGCCTCCGGACGGCTCTCCCGGCTCACCAGCTTATAAGGCTTCGATACCGGAATCGCGTCCTTGACCCCGACCATCACCCGGAAAATCGAGGGGTCCAGCGGACCATCGTTCCCCAAAACGCACACCGCCGTCCGCTGCGCCCCCGGCATCGGGACCGCGCGCAGACCCATGCCCTCGATCTTCTTCACCACCGCGTCAACCTCCGACGCGGCGGCGTCCCTCTTCATCACTACCAGCATCTTCCTTCCTCCCTCGATCTTCCGTACGGACGGCCTCTCATCGCGCAATGTTCGGCAGCGAAATAATAACAAGGAACGAGGATCGAGAAGCGGGAATCGAGGGAATTCTCCGCAACCCCTCGCTCCTCGCTCCTCGCTGCTCGATCCTCTTTTCCGCTCAGCCCAATTCTATCTCCGCCCCGCATCCGCGTAAAGCGGCGAGTTGAACCGCGGGCGGACCTGATGTATATTATATCCTGATCGCGAGCAGTTAAGGGGGTAAGTTCCAGTGAAGGAAGGCATTCATCCCAAGTACGGGAAGGTCCGGTTCGAGTGCGCGTGCGGCAACGTGATCGAGACGCGCTCGACCAAGCAGGGAGTGGTCAAGATTGACATCTGCTCCGCCTGCCACCCGTTTTTCACGGGCAAGGAGAAGCTGGTGGACTCCGCCGGCAGGGTCGAGCGCTTCTACCGCAAGTACGGCAAGGATTTCGAGGCCGGCGCCAAGAAGAAAAACAAAGAGTCCTAGTCCAGGCCGGCATCACGCCACGGGTCCGGCTCGCCGGGCCCGTGGCTTTTCTTTTTCCAAAGCACACGGGCGAGCAGCCTGGGAAGTGGGGCTTGAGGCTTGGGGCTTGAGGCTTGAGGTTCGGAAACATTACCCCAAGCCCCAAGCCTCAAGCCATGGAGTGGAAGATGTGGGACAAGCTGGAAACATTGGCCGCCCGCTATGAGGAGATCGAGCGCCGGCTCGCGGACCCCAAGGTCCTGAAGTCGCCGGACATGCTCCGGGAGGCCGGGCGCGAGCACGCGGAGCTCCGGGCGCTGATGGAGGTCTACGCCCGCCTCAAAAAGCTGGACGCCCGGACCGAGGACGCGGAGCCGCTCGCCCATGGCCCGGACCATGAGCTCGCGGCCCTGGCCCGCGACGAGCTCCGGGACCTGAAGGAGGAGCGCGAAGGCCTTACCGAGGAGATCAAGCGGCTGCTCGTGCCCAAGGACCCGCTCGCCGGCAAGAACATCATCCTCGAAATCCGCGCCGGCACCGGAGGCGAGGAAGCGGCGCTCTTCGCGCGCGAGCTCTTCGAGATGTATCAGCGCTTCGCCGACAACCAGGGCTGGCGCACCGAAGTCCTGTCCATGAGCGCCGCCGAAAAGGGCGGGTTCAAGGAGGTGATCGCGCAGATCTCGGGCCAGGAGGTTTACGGCAAGCTCCGCTATGAGAGCGGGGTGCACCGGGTGCAGCGCGTCCCGGTGACGGAGGCCCAGGGCCGCATCCACACCTCCGCCGTCACCGTGGCCGTTCTGGCCGAGGCCGAGGAATTGGATGTCAAAATCGAGGAGGGCGACCTCAAAGTGGACGTGTTCCGATCGCAGGGCGCCGGCGGGCAGCACGTCAACACCACCGACTCCGCCGTCCGCATCACCCACAAGCCCTCCGGCCTGGTCGTGGTCTGCCAGGACGAGAGAAGCCAGCACAAGAACCGGGCCAAGGCCATGAAAATCCTCCGCGCCCGGCTGCTCGACCTCGAAACCACCCGCCAGCAACAGGAGCGGACCGCCATGCGCCGATCAATGGTCGGGCGCGGTGACCGCTCCGAGAAAATACGCACCTACAACTTCCCCCAGAACCGAGTCACCGACCACCGCATCGGACTCACCCTCCACCGCCTCGCCGCCGTCATGCAGGGAGACCTCGCCGAGCTGGCCGAGGCCCTGGCCGCAAGGGACCGCGCCGAACAGCTCGCCTCAAACGCCGCCGCCAACACCGAGTCCGAGAACCGCCGGACCGGGGCATGACAAAAAATCCGCCGGCCGCGCCTTCCAAGAACACCAATATATTCCGCGGGCGCCCCGGCCCCATCCGTTTACCGGCTTGTAAAAAACCTCCGGCCCCAAGGCTCCCTTCCAAACTGATTGCGTTTCCGCTGTTCTTCCGCTAAAATCTTCTTAGACGTAAAATTTCAGATCACGACCGTTATGGAGGCGCCTCTTGGTGGAGGATTCAGGCAGAAGGAAAAATATTCGGGTCAAGGCCAAGCTCAAGGTGCGCTTCAAGGACGTCGCCGCTTTCATCTCCGAGTACACCCACAACATCAGCAAGGGCGGCCTGTTCGTGAGGACCTCGAAGCCCTGCGAGCAGCAGTCCATGGTCCAGGTCGTCATCGTCATTCCCGAGATCGAGCAGGAGATCCTGGCGCTCGGCGAAGTCATCCACGTCGTCACCCCCGAGCAGGCCACCGAGGCCCAACCATCCGGAATGGGCATCGAGCTCAAGGAAATCAAGCACGAGGACGTACAGTCCATCGAGACCTTCATCAAAAACAAGCTGGAGCTGGACAAGTACGCCGACGGCTTAGGCCGCCGCGAGCACCGGCGCTACGAGGCCAAAATCAGGGTCCGCTTCGGAAGCCGCGAGGCCATGATCGAGGAATACACCCACAACATCAGCCACGGCGGAATCTTCATCCGCACCCGGAAACCCAAGGACCTTCACGAGCGAGTCAAGATCATCCTCAGCCATCCCGTGACCCGGGAGGAAATGGTCCTCGACGGAGAGGTCGTAAGGGTCGTCCGCGAAAAAGAGTCCGCGGCCCTCCACCACCCCTCCGGAATGGGAGTGCGATTCCTCACCATGGACAAGTACACCCGGGAGCAGCTCGAAGCCTTCATCAATTCATCATACGTCCAAAACAACAACCACGCCGTGGCCGATTAATATTGATCCCGCTCCGGCCGCGCCCGCCGCACCCCGGCGAGCCCGCGCACCCGCGGAGCCCCGCAGAGCCCGCGGCTTGCTTCCAATAATGATGTATGCTAAGTATCTTGGCAGGGAAGGCTTCAGGAGAAGCACGATGAAATTCACGGGCGATCCGGGCGGTATCGAGGCATTGAAGCGAATGAAGGAAGGACGCCTCGAATACCTTAAATACCTCCTCAAGGAGGCCCAGACCAACTTCGACCACACCACCGTCTTCAAGGAAAACGACGTCAAATACAAGATCACCCTCGACATCCAGACCGGAAACCTCGAAGTCCAGAAGGAGGGATGAGCTTTAAAACGCCCCGAATTCCCGCCCACTGTTATAAGGAGGCCGTCATGGACCGGAAAAAATTCGGCTTCAGCCTATTGATCATGCTCTCCCTGGCCCTCGCCCCATCATGGGCCGCCCGCGCACAGAACCCAGCAAACACGCCGCAGCCCAAGCCCGCGCCCCGGGCCCAGACCGGAACCGCTCCCGCGCAGCCCGCCGCCGGACCCGCCGTGCAAAACCGGGGCAAGGCCCTGATCGCGCTTATCGAGTCGCACCCCAACGGACTCATCGTCAACAACAACGCCCGCGTCGAGTCGCCGCCCTCCAACCAGCCCTATACCGCCGACGGATCGCGCAACCAGAACTTCAAGATGGTCCCGGACCTTTCCGGAAACCAGATCGCCCAGTCCGTCAACATGGACCAGCGCCGAGCCCAGGCCGTCCAGGAGCTGATCGCCATCGGAAAACCAGCCGTGGACGACCTCGCCGTCGCCCTCGTCACCGAAGGGAACCAGTACCGTAATCTTTACGCCTACGCCCTGGGAGAGATCAAGGACCCACGCGCCGTCCCCGCCCTTATCAAGTACCTCGAAGACGGAAAAGCCAAGCTCTCGATGGTGGGCTCCGTCCGAGCCTCCGGAAACCAGCCGATGGCAGCCAAGCTCGAAAAACAGGGAGCAAGCATGGCAGCCGACTCATCCCTCGCCCTCCAGAAAATCACCGGCCAGACCTACGGAACCGACCTCGTCAAATGGCAGACCTGGTGGAACGCCAACAAGGAAAAGGTCGGACCAACCCCCAACCTCATCCTTTACACCGCCAATCCCCCAGCCCCCGCCGTCCACTACGACCCCAACCTGCTCAAGCCGCCGCCGCCCCAAAAATAAAATCCCCGCGCCCCTTCATACCCTTCATACCCTTATCACCCTTCTCACCCTTCATACTTCTTCCTTCTTCCTCACCCTTCCCTTCCCCTGCCCTCCGCGCTATCATGAAAACCCCATGGACCTGGACGGGAAGAAAGACTGGCAGGAGATGATTGGCGAGGGACCGCTACGCCTCGACCGCTTCCTCCACGCCCGCCTCCCCGGCTTTTCCATGAACGCGGTCCGCGCCCTCATCCGCGACGGCAAGGTCCTGGTCAACGGCCGCCGCGCCAAAAAGGGCGACCGGGTCGGACCCGGCGACCAGGTCCGGGCCGCTGCCGCGGCCGGACCCGCTCCCGCACCGGATTACGATCTGCCCCTCGCCGTCGTCTACGAAGACAACGACCTCGCCGTCCTCGACAAGCCCCCCGGAGTCCCCACCCACCCCCTCGCCCCCGACGAAACCGGCACCCTGGTCAACGCCGCCGTCGCCAGGTGGCCGCACATAAGAGGCGTGGGAGACCGCCTCCTCGAGCCCGGACTCATCCACCGCCTCGACACCGGGACCGCCGGACTCGTCATGTTCGCCAAAAACCGGCCGGCCTTCGACTTCATGCGCCGCGACATGAAAATGCACCGCGTCCGGAAAATCTACCGCGCCCTGGTCCGGGGCCGGGTGGAAAGGCAAAGCGGCGAAATCCGCGTCCCCCTCGCCCGCCATCCCGGCAAGGCCGGACTCATGGTCGCGGTGGCTGAAGGCGTCAAGTTCCGCGGCCGGCCCCAGGAGGCCCTCACCCGCTACCGCGTCCTGGAAAAGGCCCCCGCCATCACCCTCCTCGAACTCGAGCTCGTCACCGGAGTCATGCACCAGCTCCGCGCCCACTTAGCCTACATCGGCCACCCCGTCCTCGGCGACGACCGCTACGGCACACCCTTATCACCCTTCTCACCCTTCATACCCTTCTCACCCTTCATACCCTTCATACCCTTCTCACCCTCCCACGCCCTCCAGGCCTCCCGCCTCTCCTTCACCCATCCTCGGGACGGCGCCCAAGTCGAGGTCAAAGTCCCCCGCCCCCTCCAGCTCTCCGATGCCGCGGGATGGAGATAATAGGGACCCTGGGGCCGCGGAAAAAAGCCCTCTTCCCTGCCCGCTGATTTTCGCCGAAATGCAATTGAATGATTGATGACGGCAACCGGTTCGGTCGAGCGCTGGACAGATCGGTGCGGAGAGGGCTGGCCGGGCCCCGCGGCCGCCGGTCATGATGCCGAAAGCCGGCGTCCGTCCCGCGTTTCCGGAAACGCCGGGATCATGCCTGCTCGCCGAAAAAATCCACGCATCGCTTCCAGCGTCGTTTCATCATGGCTTCGCCGCGTTTTCCCCCGGCAAGGAGGATGAGGGCGGCCGCGGCCTCTCTCCAGGTGGGGAACCGGTATTGGAAGGAGCGGATCAGGCAGCGGGCGCTGGTCGGGCCGTCGGCCTGGACGATGGCGCAGTGGGCCGCATTGCGGTATTGTTTGGCCAGGGACGCCTTGAGCACGGCTCGGCAGCGGGGGAAGGCGCTAAGGGCTTTTTGCTGGGCGCGGATGGATTCAAGCAGGCTCTCCAGCCATCTGGCTTTATGGCCGTCGAGAAGGACCCGCATGATGACCAGCGGCTCGGGAGTGAAGCACAAGACCCGTGACGAGGCCAGGAGCCGGATGTTCAGCTCGACGTCTTCATTGACCCGGAAGCTTTCGTCAAATCCTCCGGCGGCCTCGAAAACGTCGCGTCGGATCATCAGCGATGACGTTATGATGCCGCTGTAAAGGAAGTCGGCGAGACAGTCCGCCCCCTGCGCCGGCTTGAGCATCTCGTACCGGCTCTTTAGCGTGGCCGGGTCGGCGGGTGCCTCGAGCCCAGTGACGATCCACCCGTTGGAATGGGCCATGGCCGCGCCGCTGTCCTGAATGGCCTGGGCCTGACGCTCCAGCTTCCCGGGCAGCCACCGGTCGTCGGAGTCGAGAAAGGCGAGCCAGTCCCCCGTGGCCTGGGCCGCGGCGCGGTTCCTGGCGGCGGCGGGCCCCCGCTGGTCCTGCCGGATGAGACGGACCGGAGGACCAAAGGCCGCCACCGCGTCGCCGGTCCCGTCCGTGGAACCATCGTCCGCAACGATGATCTCGAACGGCGGCAGGGTCTGCCCCAGGGCGCTCTCAATGGCTTTAACCACCTCCCGGGGGCGGTTCCACACCGGAATGATAACGCTGATTTTCATGGATGGATCAGTTGAATTATAAATGAAATATTTGTATAGGACAAGAGCCTGTAAAATTGAAGGCTAAAAGTCGCCGTTGGCTTCCCCCTGCCATCAATCGCTACCGAGTCCCGCAAAAAAGCGCGGCATCTTAAACCCCGCAAAGGGGTGTGAACGTGAGTAGCCGTAGGTGCAACCTACGGTACAGCGCCCCCGGGTTATCAACTGCCAATTGTCCAATGTCCCGGCCTGATCTGGTTTCCCCCGATATAAAATCTCTTGACAGCAGGGGGGTGGATTGGTATGCTTTGGTTGTATTCATAAGGGTTTGAGGCTGGCTTCTTTTTCCGTCAAAAGGTAATGGTGGCAGGGTCATAGACACTATGAAGGGTATAATAGCGCGCGACAAATGGGGCAAGCGGGTGGGAGTCTTATTTAAGGCGGGTTGCCGCATGATTTCAACTTACGGCTAATTCCACAAACAAAGGAGCTTGAGGATGGGCGCTTCCGATAAAGGCAAGGGGCAGATAAAGGGGACCCTGCTGATCGACTACATCAGATTGATACGGTCGACCAAGAATATTGACTGGGAACGGCATTTGACGCCGGAAGACTGGGAATTGGTCAACTCAAGGATTCTTTCATCCAACTGGTACTCATCCGACGCCTGGCAGCGGATCGGACGGACGCTTTATCAGGTCGGCGCGAAAAGGGACCTGAATCTCATCCGCACATTCGGACCGATGATCATGAAAGGCCTGTTAGACGTTTATAAAAACATCCTGTGCCAAGGAGACCCCAAGGAAAGTATAAAGAAGTTCGAAGTCCTGCGAAGGAATTTTATCAGAAATGTCGATGCCGATCTCAAGGTTTCTGAAATGAATGAAAACAGAGTGAAGGTCAGTCTCAATGTAACCGATCACGACCGTGAAATCGGCGACCCCGAAGCATTCATGTACGGCGTGGCGGGATGCTTGGATGAGTTGATCAAAAGGTCGGGAGGGAAAAACCCGACCGGAGACGTTGTCGAAGTCGAAAACGGTTACGAAATCGAACTAATATGGGAGTGACGTTTCTTCGATCAACACCATTCAACCGGTAAAGATGGCATTGATGATTTTTTATCACGCCCCAGATGTACCGGAACAATTCCTCCCGCCGGTCCTTGGTCAACACCGGCCTCCGGTCCTTGGTCGAAAAAATAACATGGTAATAGATCTGGGTGTAAGTGGACATCGCGTTCAGGCCCGCTTTTTTGTGCAACCCCTTCAGGGTTGAAACGGTTATTCACGCCGCGTTCCGCAGGTTGCACCTGCGGCTACTCACATCAATCCCCTCCGGGGATCGCGCACCTTATCGGTCAATCTCTGAATTATAAACCAGGACTCGCGGCCTAATTCCCCGAAGGGGAGCAACATGAGTAGCCGTGGGTGCAACCCATGGAAAGCGCCAACCCAAGCCTCTGCAACCCCGAAGGGGTTGAACATGAGTAGCCGTAGGTGAAACCTACGGAACAGCGCCCCCCGGTTATCAACCCTGAAAGGGTTGAATTAAAAGCGGCGGCGAGATGCGGCCCCTTCAGGGTCGGGACGGTATGGATTTCAATCCCTCTGACAGATCATGAACGAATATTCTCCCATTATCTACTTGTTGCGGCGGAATGTTGAACTCAAGACGTGTCGAATTATTAGAGGGTGTTCAACAATTCAGCGGCGCTTATGAGGACCGAAGTCCAGTACCAGTTGGCGCCTCGATTGCCGATCAACCCTCTTATACCGCCGCCCGTGATGTGATCGGACCTCGGCGGTAAGCGTCAATATATTACATGCGTCGGCGAGGTATGACAAGGTACGAGCCAACTCCAAGCTGTTTATGAAAAAGTCGCTGAGGTTGAACCGGTTCTTATCGGTTTCGAAGCCGGCTTCCACCTGAGGGCGGATGCGGACAAGCAGTTGTTTTGCCAAACGGCTATGGAGCGGGATTAACCCGAAGAAGGTTTCATGGCAGTCCGGGGGGAAGCGAAATTCTTTTTTGCATTGGCTCTGCTCCGGACAGACCATGCAAATGTCTCCCTGGGGAGGAGGGTAATACAAGTGGCTGAACTCTTCGATCACATAACGGTCCCAGATCAGTCGTTGTCCTTGAGGGCAGCAGGGGCATCCATCTTCCTCGCAATTTGGGGGGACAACCATGTCGCTTTTGGCCCTGGTCACTACCGCCACACCATATTGGGTTCGCAATTGATTTTTCACCTCCTTGTCCATGTAGCCCATATCGGCCACCACGATGTCGGGCAAAAAGTTCAATCGGCCCAGACCCGCTTCCAGCAAGGGCTTAAGCAGGATTCCGTCGGAGAGGTTGGCCGGTTCGGTGCGGGTTATCATCGGCACGTTGCGCCACTTTCCTTGGAGCCGAAAGATCAACCTCAGGGTGTGCTTCTTATAGCCCACGAAAAATTCGGATTGCCCCGACTTCTTCGAACGGTGGCCTTTGGCTGCGCCCTCGGCCGTGTACTCGCGTTGGCACTTACATCTTTTTGGGCAAGAACATTTTTTTACCGTGCCCTGAACAAGACGCCTCCAGGTCGGTGGAGTCGGGCACGGCGACCGCCACCGGGGGTAATGGAATCATGGAGAAGAATTTTCCCGGAAGCAGGTCGTTGATCAGACCAAAGCTCTCCGATCCGATCTCGGAGCGAAAAACGGAGAGGGTATTGGGTTGAGGAATTTTGGAGATTGATTTGATATGACAGAACCGGCGATAGCTTTGGTGATAGAGAAGTTCGGAACATAATTGGTTGAACGAGGTAAGGCCTTTTAGCAATGCCAAGAGATGAATCCTGTAGTATTGTGAGGTAGTAAGCGCGAATGTCCTGCCTCAGTTGAAAATGGAGAGTCCTGCCGCCAAGATAGTTATACGAACAAGGAGGCGGGACGATGGAAGGGAAGCGGAGACGGTTTACGGCGGAGGAGAAGGTACGGGTGTTGAAGCGGCACTTGGTGGACAAGG
>DATKZS010000187.1:0-22440 GCA_035527835.1 bacterium | reverse complement strand
GCTCCGCGGTGCTCGACCTGGGCTGCGGTGAAGGCTATGGGGCGTCGCTGTTGGCCCAGCGGGCCGTGCATGTCGTCGGTCTGGACGTGGACCCCGAGGCCGTGGATCATGCCGCCCGGAAGTACGGATCGGAAAAGTGCGAGTTTTTGCCTTACGACGGCAATATCATCCCCTTCCCCGACACCTCCTTCGACGCCATCACCTCTTTCCAGGTGATCGAGCATATCGTGGACGACAAGAATTACGCGGCGGAGGCCGGCCGGGTCCTGAAATCGCCGGGCCTGTTCCTGGTCACCACCCCCAACCGGCTGAACCGCCTCAAGCCGGGCATGAAGCCGTGGAACCGCTTCCACGTGCGCGAGTATTCGCCGGAGGGCCTCGCGGACGTGCTCCGGACCGGCTTCGCCGATGTGCAGGTCATGGGCATCCGCGCCACCGACGCCGTCCAGCAGATGGAGCTTACGCGCGTCAAGCAGAACCTGAAGATCGCGTCGCTCGACCCGCTCAACCTCCGCTGGCTGCTCCCTGAACCCGTCATCCCCGCCGTCATCCGGCTGCTGCGCAGGCTCATCTACCGCGACCCCGCCGACGCCCCGGGGCAGGACTTCACCCGAAAGTACGGCATCGAAGAATTTTTCGTCATCCGGGAAGGGCTCGCCGACAGTCTCGACCTCCTCGCGGTCTGCCGAAAATAAATCAGCAAAAGCCGCGGAAGCCGAGACCGGAGGGCCATTGCGCTTGGCCGGCTTCCAGTCTCAAGTCTCGTCTCGCGCCTCGCCCGTGATCTTGATCTCCCTGGAAACAAACGGCAGCGCGAGGAGGCCGACGGCCCAGCGCGCGATATTGAGCAGGAACTGGAAGAGCAGCGAGAAGGCGACAAGCGATTCCTTGGTCAGGTATTGGCCCATGAAGAAGACCCACGAGAACTGGGTGGTGCCCAGCCGCGCCGGGGTGATGGGGATCGAGCTGAAGAGGATGGCGAGGGGCAAAAAGAAAAAGAAGTCCGCGCTCGGCACGAGCAGTCCGTAGAGCCGGAAGACCACGACGGCCATGACCACCTGCCACAGCGCGAGCAGGCCCTTGAAGAGGAGCAGGCGAAGGATGTCCGCGTTGGTGAGCGTCCGCAGCGGGATGAGCAGCGGGGCCAGGCGCAGCCGCTCGAACAGGCGCGTGTCTCTCATCCGGCGGCCCGCCGCGATGAAAATGATGAGCGCCGGCCACGCCCCCGCGATCAGCAGCACTCCCGTGCGGAACGCCGGGCCCGGCGGGACGCCGAAAATGGCCAGCACCGGCAGCGCCAGCGTGGACACCGCGATCATCCCGTAGATCTCCAAGAGGAACAGGAACATCACCATGCCCGCCGCAGTCCCGGCCGGGACCTTGTACTTGCGCGCCACGTGTACCGCGAGCCCGGCTTGCCCGATCAGGGTGGAGATGGACGCGAGCAGCATCATGGCCGCGCGCACCTTGATAATCTCCCGCCACTTGATCGCCGGCTCGAACCGCGAGAAGCAGTACCACATGGCCGTGCCGTCGAGCAGCGTGATCCCGCAGATGACGACGCAGGAGCAGCCGAGCAGCGCGAGCAGGTCCCACGGCCGCGAGACGCTCATGCCCTTGAGCTCGAGCAGCACCTGCGCGGGAGGGATCATCTTGAACAGGAGCACGAAAAGCACTACCAGGATGAGCCAGGTGATGAGCCGGCGCGGGGTCAGGTACTTCCGGGACGGGCCCGGATTAATGGCGGGAGAGTCATTCATGGCGGTGATTTTTTAACGACATCTGCACCGGAAAATGCTACCACTTTTCCGGGGCCGCGTCATGGCGCGGGACCGGCCGGATTTTCACAGGGCGTCCGGCGGGCTTCCGGGCGGCAGGGTGGATTCCGGAACGGCCTCCGCGCGGCCGGGATCGGACCCCGTCTCGATCACGCTTTTGAGCCGCGGATAAAAGAGCATGGCGAGCCGGCTCAAGCCGTCGAAGGCGCGGAAAAACTGGGCCTCGGTGAGCTCCGCGTCCTCGATCGGGAACTCGACCATGGCCCGGACCTCGCCGTCTATCGGGTCGTACTCCCATTGCAGCATCTTGGACTCCCACGACGTGTGCAGCAGCGTCTGCATCAGCGCGAGCTTGTGCGGGCCGTCGCCGTATTGCATGAGCCGCGGCGCGAAAATCTTCAAGAACCTCCCGTCCTCCTCCAGCGCCACCGCCACGATCAACGGGCTAAGCGGCTCATATTGAAAGGGCACGAGCAGCCATCCCCGCGCGTCGTCGCGCCGGAAGGTGATGTTGCGGTTGCCGAAAAAGCCGGCGATCTGGTCCAGTGTGGCCGCCATTATTTTTCCCCGATCCTTTCCGCCACCCGCGCGACCTCGGCTCCGTCAACGGTCTCGCGCTCCATGAGCAATTCCGCAAGCTCGTCCAGCGCGGCCCGGTTCGCGCCGAGCGTCGCAAGGACCGCTTTTTCCTGCTCGCGCACCATGCGCTCGACCTCGCGGCCCGCGCGCTCCCCCGCCCCGGAGCCGGGAAGCGCACGCTCCAGCTCGGGCAGGGAGAGCGGGCCGATCTCCCGCGACATGCCGAAGCGGGTCACGGCCAGCGCCGCGGCCCTCGTCGCCGTCTCCAGGTCCCGGCATGAGCCCGCCGAGACCATGTCCTCCCCGAACGCGATGATCTCGGCGCACCGGCCGGCCAAAGCGACGCGCACGCGGAGCAGCAGGTCCCGCATGGTCCACGCATGGTCCTCCCCCTCCGGCAGGGAATCCACCAGCCCCAGCGCGCGGCCGCGCGGCAGGACCGTGGCCTGGGTGACGCTCCCCGGCCGCCCGCTCTCCGCGATCAGGGCATGCCCGGCCTCGTGATACGCCGTCAGCCTCAAGTCGTCGCCGGTGGGCCGCGCGCCGTCGCGGGCGAGGCCGTGGCGCACGTTGGTGACGGCCTCCCGGAAATGCTTCATGCCCGCCCGGATGCCGCCCGGCCCAGTTCCGCCCGGTACAGACCCGGCCGGCGCGTCGCGGAACGCCAGCACCGCCGCCTCCTTGGCCGCCTGCGCCAGCATGGCCCCGGAGAATCCCCAGCAGGCGCGGGCCAACGCGGCCAGGTCAACGTCGGGCGCGAGCGGGATGGCCGCGGTCTTGAGGCGCAAGAGCTCGGCGCGGGCGCCTAGGTCGAGGTCGCCGATGAAGATTACGTAATCGAAGCGGCCGGGCCGCTTGAGCGCCGGGTCGAGCAGGTCGGCGCGGTTGGTGGCGGCCAGGAAGAAGACCGG
This sequence comes from bacterium, assembly GCA_035527835.1. Classification (GTDB taxonomy): domain Bacteria; phylum RBG-13-61-14; class RBG-13-61-14; order RBG-13-61-14; family DATKZS01; genus DATKZS01. The sequence continues at coordinate 19,172 of DATKZS010000187.1, read as the reverse complement.
CCTCTCCCGCCTCGCGAACCCGTCCATGCACACCAGGAGCTGGGTCAGCACCTGGTCGTGGACCGCGGAGCTCTCCAGGTCGCGCCGCGAGCCGATGGCGTCGAGCTCGTCCAGGAACAGGATGGACGGCGCATAGGCCGCGGCGCGCTCGAACAGCTCGCGCACGTTCCGCTCGCTCTCGCCCACCCACTTGGACGCGAAGTCGGTGGCGTTGGCCGCGAAGAACGGCAGCCCCGCCTCCCCGGCCACCGCGCGGGCGAGCAGCGTCTTGCCGTTTCCCGACGGGCCTTCCAAAAGGATGCCGGTGGGCAGGTCCACCCCCAGAGAGCGGATGGTCTCGGGAGCGCGCATCCACTGGATGATCTCACGGAGCCGCCGCTTGGCCTCGCCCGCGCCCGCCACCGCGGAAAAGCGCTCCGTGGGCACTCCGCTCATGGAAAGCCGCGCGCCCAGGTCCCGCCCCGAAACCGCCGTGCGCACCACGATATTTGCCGGACGAAGAATGATTACGCCCCGCTTGTCCTCGAACTTGAGCTCGGACGACCACTCGAAGCTCACCGCCTTCCTCGACCGGAACCAGGACTCAACGAACCGATCGCGCCTCCGTGCTTCCGTGCCCTCCGGTCCCGCGCCCGGAGGCCCATCGTTTTCATCAATGTGCTTAAAAAACTCTCCGGCCTCGCCCTCCGGCGGGCGCAGCTCCAGAGACTTCAGACGCTCGAACGCGGAGTCGCCATCCGTAAGCCCGCTCCGGTGCCGGATCAGAGCGTCGCGGAACCCGTCCTTGATGATCCGCGGGACCCCGGCGGCAAGCCCGCAGGCGTCGAGGTCCGGGCCCAGCCGGAGCAGAAGCAGCGTGAGCAGGCGCGGGTCGGAGACCGTCACCCTGATCCCGAGGCGACGCAGGAACTCAAGGTCCAGCTCATCCACCGCATGCCGGGCCACGTCCTTCAGCCGCCCCGCCGGAAGTGGACGGAACACCGCCGGAAAGCAGCGGGCCAGCTTGGAGCAAAGCTCGGGCAGAATCGCGGGCTGCCCGCTCAACGGGTCGCGGGCCTCCCTTAACATCGCAAGCGCCGCCGGCCCCGCGCCCGCCGCGCCGGCCCCGGCCCGGCCCTCGGCCTCGTAGCTCTCGCCGCCCAGCCCGGTGCTGAAAATGAATACCGTCTTGCCGAAGGGGATTTTCTTCTTCAGGAACTTGTCTTCCACCATCCCGCTGTCGAGGACACGCGCGAACAGGCTCTGCGCCGAGGCGTGGGCCTGCTCCAGGTTCTCAACCAGCACCACGGCGGCGGGGTGATCGCTGACGTGGCCGGTGAGCAGCCCGGGCCTCGCTCCCGCGAAGCTCGGCTCAAAGCCGGTCAAAAGGCGATGGGCCGACGGGTCGGAGTACGCGGACATGTCCAGGCGCAGAAACCCCTCCGGGTCGTCCGCGCACAGGCTCTCCCCGATCAGCTCCGCCGCGAAGTTCTTGCCCACGCCGGGAGGGCCCAGGAACAAGAGACTCCCGCGGGGAGGACCCAAGCTCTCCGCCGGATATAGGCCCGCCGCGAACAGAGCGTCCGCGATCCGCTCGATGGCCTTCGCCTGGCCGATCACCCGGCTCAGCAGCTTATTGCGCAAAGCCGAAACCTCGTCCACCAGCCGGCCCAGCCGCGAAAGCGGACGCAGCGTCTCCGGACCCGCGGCCGCTTTGAGACCCGGATTAGCCTCCTTGAACTCATCCACCGCCGGATCCGAAGCCAGAAGCAGACGCCGGATGAGAACGGAAAACGGCGGAAAACCGCGGCGGGAAGAGTAAAGCTCCTGGAACAATTCCTTGAACCCGGCGCCCAGCGGGATCTTGTCCGCCACCGCCGGCTCTCCCGCCACCCGCGCGACCGCCGCCCGCCAGCCCTGCGGCAGCGCCGGCTCGGCGCCCCCGTTAAGCTCCTTGCCCACGTAGCTCCGGGCCTCGGCGTCAAGGCAAGCCGCGATCAGGAAATGGCGCGCGCCAAGCTCCGCCGAGCCCTCCGCCCGCGCCGCCCGCTTGGCCAATGCAATGATCCTTTCCGTCGCCTGCGCCATGTCCTATCTCTCCCGAAAGCAAGCGGTCATGACATCTGACATCGAACGCTAAAGCCCCTCCCCCCGGTCCTCTGTACTGCTAACATGCGAGATGTATAAATTTCTTGCCCCTTTTTTTGATAACCACAGATGAACACGGATCAACACGGATCAATTGATGATGTTGCGAAAAAGAAAATCAGTGTTTATCCGTGTTCATCCGTGGTTAACTTCTTCATTCTATAAATTGATCGCGGCATTAGGCCGCGCCATGCTTCGCCAGTTCATAATTATACCGCGCCTATGGCAGGTATCCGAGCGAGCGCAGCCGGTCAATCTCCGCGGGCGAGAGCGTCCGGTTGCCGCCCTTGGCCTCGGGCGTGTCCTTGAGCCACTGCGAAAGCTCGGCAAACAGGTCCTTGACCAGGTCCGGCCGCGCCGCGGTGAGGTCCCGCTCCTCGCCGAAGTCGGTGGACAGGTCATAGGTTTCCACGTCTCCATTCACCGTATAAAACAGTTTGTAGGGCCAGTGAACGAGCGCGAACTGCTTCTTGGCCAGGTAAAGCCGCGGCGGCTCGTCAAACCTCCGGCGCTGGATGCGCGCGCGCTGGCCGGTGTGGGCCCGGCCCGCGATCACATCGGTGAGGCTCTTGCCCTGGCCCGGGTAATCATGGGTCCCGAAGATGTACTCGATCAGGGTGGGCGCCAGGTCCACCGTCTCGACCACGTCGTCCACCACCTCTCCCGCCGGCGCCACCCCGGGCCACGAGATGATGAGCGGGATGTGGGTCACCCCGTTGTAAAGCTGTCCGCCGTGCCCGAAGGCGTAATGGGCCGGCCGATATTGCAACTCGCCCAGGATCTCGCCGTGGTCCGCGAGCACCACGATCAGCGGCGGGCGCTCGCTCGCGGGCTCAAGCTTGCGGATCGCTGTAAGCAGGCGGCCGAGCCAGAGGTCGGTGTAGGCGATCTCGCCGTCGTAGAGGTCAACCATGTCCTTGACCTCTTCCGCGGAATAATATTTGCCGGGATCGAGCCACTTGTCGGCGGACATGGCTTTCAGCTTCTTGTCCGTGAACTTGGCGGCCGAGTCCGGGTGCGGCTCATACGGCTGGTGCGGGTCGAAGAAATGGATCCACATGAACGTGTTCCGGTCACGGTGTCGGCGGAGCCAGTTCATGGCGCGGCGATAGGTCTCGGGCGCGTCCGTGTTGTACGACCAGGGGAGCGAGATGTAGCTGAACCCGGGCACGCCGAGCTGGTCCGGGTCAAGCGCGATGCGCGACGAGATGGCGGCGGTGGCAAAGCCCCGGTCGCGGAAGTATTCGATCATGGAGAGCACGTTCCCGGCGGCGCGCGCGTTGAACGGGTTCTCGATCCCGTGAGTGCGGGGATACAAGCCGGTGAACATGGATACGTGGCTCGGGTCCGTGATGTCAATCTCCGTGAACGCCCGCGAGAACCGCGACCCCGTCTTGGCCAGGGCGTCCAGGCTCGCGCTCGTGTTGCGGTAATACCCGTAGCAGGAGAGATGGTCCGCGCGGACCGTGTCAATCGTGATCAGGAACACCCGGTCGCGCACCGGAGAGGCCGGATGGTCCCGGCCCCGTTCCACCCGCGAGCACCAAAAGACGTAGGCCAGGATGGCAGGCACGGCCACGATCATCGCGATCCTTCGCGCCTGCCCGGCCCGGCCCCGCGGACTCCACGGCGGGCAGAAAATCCATACCGCGGAAATCCCCATCAGCGCGGCAACCAGCGACTGCGACACGATCGGCTCGGTCAGCCGCGCTTCCCAACCCTCGAGCGGACCGCTGATCAGCCAGGCCCAGAAAACCAGGTAGAGGCTCAGCCTGATGCTCGAGCGCCTCGCCTCCGAGCTGACACGGAAAATCCGGGGCAGCAGCGCCTCCGTCATGTCGTAAAAAATAAAATGCGCCCACCCGCAAAGCGCGCCCGCGCCCAGGCCCACCACCAGGCCCGTGCCCACGCTGGAGAAAAAGTAATAATAATGCCTCGCGAACAGCGCGCTGCCCGTCACCCCGAGAAAAGTCCCGAAAGCCAGCCATAAAAAGGCGCCGCGCTCGAGGTCCAGCCCGGCCCGGCCCGCCAGCCACCGCGCCAGCGCCGCGGCCCGCGCCACGATCCACGCCGGACCATCCGCCACCAGCCCGCGCAAAATGAGCAGGCTCATCCCGATCCCGAACGGCTTGTGCCACTCCGAGAGCGTGATCTTGATCCCGAGCACCCGCCAATGGTGGCTCCCCGTGAACCACACCGCCATTGCCGCGCCCACGAAAAAAAGGCCCAGCAGGCCGAGGGCAATGCTCAATAACTTATCGGCTCGCGCTTTATTCATGATCCTCCCGGAAAATGGGCCAACGGAATTAACGCCCGCGATAAAATCATGCGCCGACCACGTTATTGTAAATTCATTTTTAAGGATAACAAAATGGCGCGCCGCCCGCTCCTTGACCCCGCGCGAGACGAGCGGCTACAATCTATGTCAGGTCCGCTCAGCGAGCGGGCAGGGCACGCGGGCGGAACTTGGGCCGCGCGCCGGGAATCAAAAACATGGTGATCATGCCGGAAAACAAGGCCGGACGCGCCGCGCGCGAGCAGAACCTGGTGAAGCTCCGGGAGGCCGCGGCCCATGGCCGGGAGGACCTGGAGTCGTATCCCGCCGTCCTCTATCTCGAAGCCACCGCCGTGTGCAACCTGCGCTGCCCCATGTGCCCCACCACCATCGGGCTCCCCCGCGAGCCCTACCGCACCGAGATGTTCGACCTCGAGCTGCTGCCCAAAATCGAATCCGTCCTGCCCTACGTGGCCCGGGCCTTCCTCTCCGGCGGCGGAGAGCCGCTCTTGCACCCGAAATTCTTCGACATCGTGCGCCGCTTGAAGCGCCACGCCATCGAGGTCCACTTCAACTCCAACGCCACCCTGCTCGACGAGGCCAGGGCCCGCGAGATGATCGCGTCCGGGGTGGACACCATCTCCTTTTCCATTGACGGCGCCACCGCCGAGACCTACGCGAAAATCCGCGTGCCCGCCGATTTCGGGCGCGTCACCGCCAACATCCGGCGCCTGGCCGAGCTGAAAAAACTCGCGGGCTCCGAGCGGCCCTTCCTCAACATGCAGTTCACCGTCTCCGACCTCAACGCTACGGAGATCACCCGGGCCGTGCCCCTCGCCGCGTCGCTCGGAATAAACCACCTGGTGGTCGAGCCGCTGACCCCAGTGTTCTGCTTCGACTCGGAATACTTCGCGTTTTATCACGAGCACGCCGTGGAGGCCGAGAACGTGGTCGAGGACGTGCGCGAGGCCGCCCGCGAGGCCGCCCGCCTCGGCCTGGTCTTTTCCTCCCACTACCTCGCCGCCGGCCCGGCGCTCACGCAGACCTGCGCCGAGCCGTGGCTCACCTTCGGCGTCAGGGTGGACGGCCGCGTGTTCACCTGCTGCGGCATGATCGAGCCGATGGGCGACCTCGGCGCCCAGCCGTTCGACGAAATCTGGAACGGCCCGCTCTACCGCCTGCTCCGCCGCGCCCTTTTCCAGGGCGCCTTCCCCGAGTTCTGCTCCCTGTGCATCCACGAGAACCGCGCCAACCACTTTAACGAGGACCTGCTCACGCCATGACCACCCCGCTCGCTTCCATCATCATCGTGGCGCGGGACGAGGAGCGCAATCTCCAGCGCTGCCTCGAAGCCGTGCGTTCCCAGCGGGCGCCGTTCGATTACGAGCTCATCGTGGTTGACTCCGGCTCGCGCGACCGGACCGCGGAGGTCGCGAAGTCGTTCGGCGCGCGCGTGATCGAGATCCCGCGGGCGGAGTTCCAGCACGGCCGCACGCGGCAGATGGCCTCGATGCAGGCGCGGGGCGAGTTCCTGGTCTACCTGGTGGCCGACGCGGTCCCCGCCGACCGGGACTGGCTCGCGGCATTGGTGGACGCCGTGGCCTCCGATGGCCGCGTGGCCGGCGCATACTCCAGGCAGGTGCCGCGGGAGGGCGCCGGCCCGATCGAGGCGCACCGGCTCGGACACCGGGCGTCTTCCGGCCGCGAGCGCGTGGTCAAGGAAATCGCGCCCGCGACGGACTTCTGGGCGCTGGCGCCGGAGGAGCGCTTTTATTTTTGCGAGTTCGACGACGTGTCGTGCTGCCGGCGGCGCTCGCTGCAGGATACTTTTCCGATCCCGGCGGTTGACTGGGCGGAGGACCTGGTGTGGGCGCGGGAGGTGTTGCTCTCCGGACACCGCATCGTGTTCGAGCCGCGCTCGGTGGTTCGGCACTCGCACGCGGACACGCTGGCGCACGCCTTCCGCCGCGGCTGGCTCGACCAGGCCGTGGTGAAGCGCTGGTTCGGCGTGTTATACTTTGATGGTGTGGGCGCTCTGCTCCGCGGCTACCCCCGCATTTGGCGCGACCAGGCCAGGGCCATCGCGCGCGGCGGCCGGCCGTTGACGGCGCGGCTCACGCTCCTGGCCTGGAACTCGGCGCGGCTCGCCGCCGAGATGGCTGGAAATTACCTGGCCGCCGGCGATCCCGTGGACAGGCACGCGGCGCACGACCTGGCCCGCGCCATGACCCGGGCCACGCTGCCCATGGTCGAGAAAAGCACGCGCATTCTGCGGACCCGCTTCACCCTCGGCGCCGACACCCGGCCCACGCTGTTCATGAACCCGAACTCCGCGGCCGCGGCCCGGCTCCACGTGCCGCCCGGCGCGCGGCTCGAGTTCGGCGCCGCCATCAATCCGGCCGCGCGGGGCCAGCGCAGGGACCCGGTGCTCTTCGTGGTGATGGTTGGCTCCGAGGCGCTGTGGCACCGGGAAATCGGGCCCGGCGCTCGCGGCGAGGAACCGCGCTGGGTGGAGGCATCGGTGGACCTCGCCCGCTTCGCGGGAAAGCGCGTCACCGTGATGTTGGCCACGCGCTCGGAAAACACCGACTACGGCTGGGCCGGGTGGGGAGCGCCGCGCATCGTGACCGACGCGCTGTCGGCCGGCGACCGGCTGTACAACGGCGTTCTCTCGTGGGCGAAGAACCGGGTCACGGGCGAGCCGCTTCGGCATCCGTGATCGCTATTTAGTAGCACGGGTTTTCAACCTGTGCCTGACATGATGAGGGTCAGCGCGGACGGATGCGCTGGCAAATGCGCGGGCAAATGCGCGGGTGAGGGCACCCACGCCCCTTTGGTGAAAATGGTGGATGGTTGGAAGGGTGTGAAGGTGTGGAGATCGCTTGAGAATATTGTTCATATATCCTGATGTCGGCACCATGCTGCCTCCCGACTATCAGCACGGGGTGGGCACGCTGATCGCGGTGTTGAAGCGCTCCGGCCACGACGCGCGCCTGATTTACGCGCACGACGAGATGTCGGAAGAGGAGATCGTGGAGCGGGCGCGCGAGCTAGGTCCGGGCCTCGCGGCCATTTCCTCGGTGACTAACCAGTACCCGCGGGCCCGGCGCTACGCGGGTTGGATCAAGGACGCGCTCGGGCTGCCCGTGATCATCGGCGGCATGCATGCGACGCTGGCGGCCGACGAGACCATTACCGAGCCGTGCTTTGACATGCTCTGCGTTGGCGAAGGCGAGGGGGCGATGGTGGAGCTCGCGGACGCGATGGAAGCGGGCCGCGATTTTTCAGGGACCGCGAACCTGTGGGTAAAGCGCGGGGGCGAGGTGATCAAGAACCCGGTGCGGCCGCTGATTCAGGATCTGGACGCGCTGCCGTTCGTGGACCGCGAGTCCTTCAATTTCGACGAGATCCTGAGGCGGCAGGGCGGCAAATGCTCGATGCTCTCGGGCCGCGGCTGCCCCTACGGCTGCACCTATTGCGCCAACAAGGGCCTGTCCGAGCTTTACCGCGGCAAGGGCAAATACGTGCGCTGGCGGAGCGTCGGCCACGTGCTCGCGGAGATGCGCGCGCTGCTGGCGGAGTACGACGTCAGGAAATGGCGCTTCAACGACGACATCTTCACGCTCAAGCGCGAGTGGTTCGACGAGTTCTGCGCGCGGTATCCGAAGGAATTCGCTCAGCCCTTTGACATCAACGTGCACGCGGAGACGGTTGACGGCGGGATGCTCCAGACGGCGCGGGCCGCGGGCTGCGACATGGTGCGGGTGGGGGTGGAGTCGGGGTGCGAGCGCACGCGGCGGGAGATCATGGGACGGCCGATGTCGGAGGAAAGGATCGTCCGGGTGTTCGCGGAGGCGGAGGCCGCGGGCCTGGAGACGTGGGCGTTCAACATGGTGGGCCTGCCGGGCGAGACCAAAGAGGACGCGGAGGAGACGTACCGGTTGAACGAGCGTCTGTGCCCGGACCACATGCAGGTGTCGGTGTTCAACCCGTATCCGGGGACTCGGCTTTACCAGGTGGCCAAGGAGCGGGGGGTGCTGACGGGGGAGACGCGCGACGGGTACTTCCAGCCGGACTCCGCGCTCACGCTTCCGGAGTTCCCGCCGGAAGAGATCCGCGAGATGCACCAGCGGCTGATCCGTCTGCGCGACCAGTGCCACACCGCGAAGAAGCTCAGGCGCAAGCTGGGGCGGACCCTGCCGGAATACGATTTCGTGGAGCGGCTCGGGGAGGCCCGGGTGGAGACGCCGGACCCGATCTTCGTGGGGGAGGACTACTTCTGGATCGGGGACGACGCGCGTCGGGTGCTGCGCCTGCATCCGCCTTCGCGCGCGCGGTTCCGGGTGAGACTGCCCCGGCGGTCGGAGCTGACTTTCTCGCTCGCCATGCACCCCGCGGTGCTGGAGCGGGGCGCGGGCGATGGAGTGGTCTTCACGGTCCGGGTCGGGCGGTTCGCGCGCACGATGCGGGAGGTGTTCCAGGAGACGCTGGACCCCAAGCGCGTCCCGGCGCACCGGGGCTGGCACGAATTCACGGTCCCGCTCCTTGACTGGGGCGGCAAAAAGGTCTACCTCGAATTCGAGACCCGGACCGTTGACGCCGCGCATCCCGACCACAACACCGTGGGCTTCGGCTATCCTCTGATCATGGAGATTCCCTGATGTTTTCGTACGAGACCATCTGGTCCATAAGCGGCTCGATCCGCGCGCGCCGGCCCCTGCGCGGACCGGCCGACGTCCAGATCATCCCCACCTCCCGCTGCAACGCCGCCTGTTGCTTCTGCCCGCTCCACGCCATCCCCCCGCGCCTCATGAAGCACACGCCCCGCTTCGCCGCCGGCGGCGATCTGCCCGGCGGACTGCTCGACCGCCTGGCCGATGACCTCTATTACCTCGGCGGACTCAAACGACTCACCATCACCGGCGGCGAGCCGCTGCTCTACTCCCACCTCGTGCCCATGGTCTTCCAGTTCGCCCGCTCCTTCCCCGAAGCCGAGCTCAGCATCGTGACCAACGGGACCAGGCTCAAAAAATTCGGCGCCTTCCTGGTCCACGCCCGGCTCCACGATCTCCACGTCAGCCTCAACGCCGGGACCGCGCGCTCCTACCGCGAACAGAACCCGGCCGCGGGCGGCGACACGTTCGATGAGATCGTCGCCGGCATCGAGACGGTGATGAAGGAGCGCAAGCGCATCGGCTCGGCCCGGCCGCGCGTCACCCTGTCGGTGGTGCTGACCCGGTCATCAGCGGATGACGTCGAGGCCCTGTTCGAGCTGGGGAAAAGGACCGGGGTCGAGTCGGTCACCTATGTTCCGCTCATGGAGATCGTGCTTGACCAAGAGGCCGTGAACCGCGGGTTGCGCGTCGAGCCCGGCCGGTTCCAGCGCTTCCTCGACCAGATCGGCCGCCTGGGCGAACGGGCGCGTGCCGAGGGCTTTTTCCTGGGCTATGCCGGGACCGCCAGCGACGGTGGAGTGATGGACTCGGGCAATCTGTACCGGCGAGCCCCCTGCTACTCCGGCTATTCCTTCGCCGCCATCTACCCGAACGGCGACGTCCGGCCCTGCTGCCACTGCGAGCCGGTCATGGGCAACCTCATGGAGCGCTCATTCGTGGAAATCTGGCACTCCGAGCGCTACCAGGGGCAGCGCGACCAGATGATGGGCATCCGCGAAAACGGGGGAGCGCTCGAAGGCTGCCTGTGCGGCGAGTGCGGGTACGTGTACGAGAACATGGAATTCCACAAGGCCATGCAGAGCAATGAATGACCTGGAACGGCTGGTGAATTATTACGCGGCGGGGCGCTTGTTCCTGCCCCGGCCCCGATACCTGTGCTTCAACGCGACGCTCCGCTGCGACGGGCATTGCGGCCACTGCGGGATCTGGAAGGAGAAGCCAACGGGCGTGGAGCTGGGCGCGTCGGACCTCGGCCGCGTGCTCGCGGGCGCGCTGTTCCAGAAGGTGGAGACCGCGTGGATCACCGGCGGCGAGCCCACGCTCCGCGACGACCTCGGCGAGCTCGCCGCCGCCATGGCCTCATCCCTCTCCGCGCTCTGCACCCTCGGCCTCGCCACCAACGGACTCGACCCCGACCGCGTAATCGCCCGCGTCAAAGCCATGCGCGGGGCCCTCGATCCCGCCCGCCACGGCCTGTTCGCGCACCTGTCGCTGGACGGAACGGGCGCGATCCACGACCAGGTCCGCGGCCGGCCCGGTGCCTTTGCCGCCGTGGCCGAGACGCTGAGCCGACTCGTCAAACTGCGCGACGACAACCCCGCCGCCCGCATCGAGATCGGACTCAACTGCGTGATCCAGCCGGGCAACGTGGCCGGGCTCGACGACCTCTTCGCCTTTGCCAGGGGCCGCGGCCTGCCCCTCATGTTCAACGTGGTCCTGGTCACCGACCAAATTTACCGGAACCAGAGCATGGGGGCCGCGCTCGCGTTCAGCGACGACGACAGGCGCAGGGTGATCGCTTTCCTTGACCGCATCGCGCCCGAGAGCCCCGCGCCCTTCCGCTATCAATACGGCATCATCAAGGAGGTGCTGAGAGGAGGAACAAGGCCGCGCCGCTGCCTCACCCTCTTCACCACCATCAACATCAACGCCGACGGCAGCCTCTTCCCCTGCCCCGCGGCCTCCGACCTCTTCCCGAAAAACGTGCTCAAAGAGGACGTGGAAAAGCTCTGGTCGGGAGGCGAGGCCCGCGACATGCGCCGCCGCATCGCCCGCGAGTTCTGCCCCACCTGCATGCTCTCCTGCTCGCTCGGCGACTCGATGCCCGCGGGGGAGTGGGTGAGGGGCGGATGGGAGTGAGAGAATCAGGAGAAAGTATCTAGTATCTAGTATTTAGTATCTAGCGGAAGAGGCGTTCATCATTTCCATGCGCCCGCATGATTGCTAAATACTAGATACTAAAAGTCTTCATTCAATGGAGCTGTAATTTGACTAAAGACCCCGATACCATGTCCGGCCTGGTGCTGGAGACCAGCGCCGCCTGCGGCCTGCGCTGTCCGCTGTGCTTCCTGCGGTCTTATTCGGAGCGTCCGGAGCCAACGCTGATGCCGCTCGCGGTGGTGGAGGCCGTGGCGCCTTACCTGGCCGGGCTCACCTCGATTGATCTTACCGGCTGGGGCGAGCCGCTCCTGAACCCGGCGCTCTTCGACATCCTCCGTCTCATTCGCCGCCATTTTTCCGGCCGTCTCACCATGACGACGAACGGACAGTTACTCACGCCCGACGCCATGAAGAAGATCATCCGCTTCGGGCTGGACACGGTGTGCGTGTCGGTGGACGCGGCCAATGAGCGGCCGTACAAGGCGGCGCGTCCGGGCGGCGACTTCGGTCGGCTGCGCAAGGCCATGGAGGAGTTCGCGTCGCTCACGCACCTCTCCGGCGCCGGCAAGCCGCACCTGTTTGCGACCTTTTTGCTGCGCAAGGAGGCCCTCTCCGAGCTTGCCGACTTCGTGTCCATGGTTGCCGGCCACGGCTTCGAGGGCGTGGTGCTCCAGCAGCTCACCGGGATCTTCACGGACGCCGGCATGGCCTCGGCCACGCACGCGGCCTATTACGGCAACGCGTTTGACGACCGGCGCCTTGCCGAGGCGCTCGCGCGCGCGAGCAAGAAAGCTCCCGAAGGCTTCGTGATCGTGGGCCCGGAAAAGATCGGCGGCTCTCGGACGGGAAATTGCGGCGGGTTCGATATCTCGCGTCCTTTCATCACGGCGTCGGGCCTGGTCTCGGTCTGTTGCGCCATGGCGTATCCGTGCGCGCTGTACCGCCGCGACGGCAAATTGGAGCGCACTCTGGCGGTGACCTTCGGCGACGTTCGGGAGCGGCCGCTTCCCGAGCTCTGGCGCGACCCGGCCTATGTCCGCGCCCGTGCGGAAATCCGCTCCGGCGCCGTGCCCTCGGCCTGCGGCGACTGCATCGCGCTGTACATGAGGGCCGGCGAGGTCTGGACGGCGGGAGAGTAGGAGAAGCGAAGATTTTATTGACAGGATGAACAGGATTTACAGGATGAAAAAAACGCGCGGGGAATTATCCTGTAAATCCTGTTCATCCTGTCTATATTTATCAAGGCGGTTCAGGAAGTAATCGAGATGGCTCAGCCTGGAAAAACTAACGGGAAGATGGCCGGATTCCGGGTGGTGCTGCGCACGCTGCGCTTCCGGAACTACCGGTTGTTTTTCGGGGGCCAGGGGATCTCGCTGATCGGGACGTGGATGCAGCAGGTTGCGATGAGCTGGCTGGTTTACCGGCTCACGGACTCGGAGTTGATGCTGGGCCTGGTGAGCTTTGCCGGCCGCATCCCGATTTTTTTGCTGGCGCCGGTGATGGGTGTCTTGGCCGACCGTTGGGACCGGCACCGCATCCTGGTTTTCACGCAGTCGCTGTCCATGGCGCAGGCGTTCGTGCTGGCGTTCCTGATGCTGACGGGCCGGATCGAGGTCTGGCATTTGATCGCGCTGTCTTTGTTCATGGGCACGGTGAATTCGCTGGACATCCCGGCGCGGCAGTCGTTCATCGTGGACATGATCGAGGACCGGGAGGACCTGGGCAACGCGATCGCGCTGAACTCGTCCATGGTGAACGGGGCCCGGCTGATAGGCCCGTCCATCGCGGGGCTGCTGATCGCGGCGGCGGGAGAGGGCACCTGCTTCCTCATCAACGCGGTGAGTTACGTAGCGGTGCTGATCGCGCTCCTGGCCATGAAAATCGAGCACCGCGCTCCGGCGCGCGGCGGCGAAAAGATGCTCGGCGACCTTAAGGAGGGCGCGCGCTACGTGTTCGGTTTTCCGCCGATGCGGGCCATCCTGCTGATGGTCTCGGTGGTGAGCCTGATGGGCATGCCGTACGTGGTGCTGATGCCGGTGTTCGCGCGCGACGTTTTCCACCGCGGCCCGCACGGTCTCGGGTTCCTGATGGCGGCGGCCGGGGCGGGCGCGCTGGGGGGCGCGATCTACCTGGCGGCGCGGCAGGGGGTCCGCGGCCTGAACCGCCTGATCGTGGTGGCGTGCCTGCTCTTCGGCTCCGGCCTCATCGCCTTTTCCCTGTCGCCCTGGTTCTGGCTCTCGCTCGTGGTGCTCTTCCTGGCCGGCTTCGGCATGATGGTCCAGCTCGCGTCGTCCAACACCGTGCTGCAATCGCTGGTGGACGACGACAAGCGCGGCCGGCTCATGAGCTTCTACACCATGTCGTTCATGGGCATGGCCCCCTTCGGGAGCCTGCTGGCCGGCGGACTGGCCGACCTCATCGGTGCGCCTTACACCGTACTCTTCGGCGGCGGCGTCTGCGTCATCGCCGCCATCTGGTTCTCGCTCAAGCTCCCCGCGCTGCGCCGCCTCATCCTGCCCGTTTACCAACAAAAAGGCCTCTCCGCCGACATCGCCTCCGCCATCTCCATGGCCACGGAGCCGGGCAAGCCGCCAGGGAAAGAAATTAACCACAGATGAAAACAGATGAACACGGATAAAAAATTTTTATCCGCAATCATCTGTGTTAATCCGTGTTCATCTGTGGTTAATTATTGTCCAGCCCTCATCGGTAACAATACGAATAGTTCTGGTCTCCCGGGAACATCTCCGCGTAGCTTTGGCCGAGCGCGTCGAGCTCTTTGGCCAGGGCCTTTGGGTCGAGGCCTTTTTCCTCGGCGTGGCGCAGGATGTCGCGCGCCGCGATGTTGGCGGTGGAGAGCCGGGCGGGGAAGGGGTACTCGGAGCCGTTGTGGACGAGGTAATGGCCGGAGAGCTCCGCGGCGCCGAGTCCGTGGACGATGAGGGCGGCGAGGCGGACGAGGTCGTCGGGCGCGAGAAACGTTAGGCCTTGCATGATGATGTCGGAGGCGCAAATGACGGGGAAGCGGTCGCGGTGCTGGCGGAGCCGGCGGTTAAAGATTTTTTCGCGGAGCCGGAGCCGCACGGCGCCGACGTCGAGCATGATGTTAAAGGGCAGGGTGAGGTAGAACAGCGCGCGCTTGATTGGCCCCTTGCTGGCGCTTTTATGGGGGAAGCAGGGGTCGTAGCCTCCGGTGGCGAGTGAGCCCGAGAGGTTCATGATGTCGGCGTTGGCCTCCAGCATGATGGAGAAGGTGGACAGGATCTGCGGGCATTTGCGCCAGCCCTTGATCGGCGCGGCGTCGCCGGCGACCTGGTACGGTTTTATGGGCAGGATTTTCCGGGCGTGGCGGTAGAGGATGCTCGAGCCGGGCTTCACGCCCATCAGCCGCGCGCCCAGGTGGTCCACCGCCATCAGGTCCGCGCCCGCGATCATGGTGTGCGGCTTCGCGGGAACAGCCTTCATCTTGACGCCGAGCCACCCGTCGGCCGCGGTGAACCCGTCCACGATCGAGAAATGGACCGGGAAGTCCCTGATCTGCGCGGCCGTCCATTTGCCAACGGCCTTCTTGCAATGATAGCTCTCAACCTTGTCCTGCAGCGGCAGGCAGCCGTAAACGTTCTTGATGCCGAGCGTATAGACCGAGTAGAAGTGCGTCTTCATCTTGGCGAAGCTCACGCGGAAGTCGGCCCGGGTCCAGGCCCGGCCGAGCTCGATCGCGCCGATCGGCTCTCCGCAGTCGTGCGTAACCTTGTCCAGGCTCATGTCCACGAGCGGCACCCGCGCGTCCACCCCTCCGCCGCGCACCACGATGTCCGCGCTCGTAAGCCCGTCCGCGGTGTCGAACACGGACTCAGCCACCAGTCCGGCCCGCGCCGCCACCTGCAGGACCCGGCGGTTCAGGAACCAGTTGCCGTAGAGGTTCTGGGTCTCGACCACCACCAGATTGGTGTAGCCGCGCAGGATGAGCAGCCTAAGCAGGTGGACCAGCAGGAAGGGATCGGTGTAGGTCCCCACGTCCGAGCGCCGCAGCATCATGGACAGGTTCGGCTTGACCGCGATGCGGAACGCGGCCTTTTCCTTGCCCGACTGTTGTTGCGCGCGCTCGAGCGTTTCCCGGAACCGGGCATCGTTGAGCACTTTCTCCAGGAGCGAGTATTTATCCAGCGCGTGGTCAGTGACAACCGCGACCACGTTGTCCGCGCCGTCCGCCCTCGATGCAGTTTTCGCGCCCGTGCTCATGCTTCCGCGCCCTGCTCAGGCCTTTTCCAGCGTGATCCGTCTGATCTCGCCGTGCAAGAGTCCGCCGGGCCGCAGCCACACGCCATAGACGAGCGCGGCGAATATCACCAGCGCGATCCAGAAGCCGACCAGGTGAATCAGGATGCTGAAGACGATGGCCGCGCCCAGCGTGTGCACGAAGACCACGCGCAGCACGGTGTTGACCAGGTCCTTGCCGGTGGTCGCGCGCGCCCGCTCTTCGTCCACCTCTCCGAGCTCGAACCCGCGCTTGGCCCAGTCGCTCATCCAATAGAACAAGAGCGGCAGCATGATCACGCCCATGGCGTAGAGTGTCCACGCCACCGGCGCCGTTACCGCCCACTTGAGGGCCATCCACAGCGCGAACGGATGGGTCACGGCCTTGGTCGCCGGATCGAACATCGCGTCCCACTGCGCGAGGTCCTTGGTGAAGAAGCGCACGTAGCCGTGGCCGTCCCAGCCGTGCACCAGGATGAAGAACATGCAGAAGTAGCCGACGATCCATAACAGGTGCGCATGGAAGAACTTGCCCTGCCGGATGTAAGCGGATGCCCACCAGTAGCCGAGGATGCCCTGCGTCACGTTGGTGATGGCGAACAGGACCACCAGCCAGGCCGGCAGCACCCGTTCGTAATGGTACAGGCCCGTCTGGACTTGCCCCGTCCAGAAATACATGGTCTCCCAGCCCGTGAACTGCCACAGCAGGTAGATGCCCGACGGCGCGAACAGGCAGGCCAGGTAAATCAGGTTCCGCGTGAAATACGGATCATGCAGCAGCTGGTAGCCGCCATCCTTGTCCTGACGCCGAATCTGACGCGCCGCCGCCCCCGCGAACCCCGCGCCCAGGGCAAAACTCCAGAACACATCAACCTGTACCATGATCTCCTCCTTAATTCAATTATGAATTCAAAATTATGAATTATGAACGTGAGACAAGATAAGGCCATAATTCATAATTCATCATTCATAATTTATTGTCCTTCCCCCGCCCATTCCAGCGCATGAGCGCCGAGCATGATCTGCATGGTCTTGGCGTCGCGCAGCCTCCGCTCCAGCCCGTAGTCCTTCATGTAGCCGTAGCCGCCGAGCGACTGGACCGCGTCCTGGCACACCGCCTCGCACGCGCCGCCCGCGAACGTGAACGCCCGCCGCGCCCGGTCCCCGCCGCCGTCGGTGGCCGCGGCCGCGGTAAAAACCATGGCGCGGGCCGCTTCCGCCATGGTCTTCATCTGCTCCAGCGCGCGGCGCACGTCCTGGTGCGCGCGGATCGGCCGGCCCGTCTGCACCCGCTCGCCCGCGTAATCCCACGCGTACTCCGCGGCCGCCGCCGCGTTCCCGGCCATGGCCGCGGCGAGCCCCAGGTAAAGCCCGCGCCGCATCTCGGAGACGGCTTCCTCCGCGATGGCCCCCGCGGCCAGCACGCTCTGTGGATCAATATCATACCCCGCGAACCTGAGCCGCGCCATGGGAAGCTCCAGGAGACCGGAGCCCGGGAATGTCTCCCGGCAGGAAGACGCGAGCGCGGCGCCGTCAATGCCGAGAATTTCCCGGCGCCCGTCCGCGGCCGTTATCGGAACGATCAGCCGGTCCGTGAGCGCCGGATGGACCGGGCAGATGTATTCTCCATGAAGTATCAGCCCGCGCTCGCTCTCAACGATCTCGGGGCTCACCGTCGAGCCGGTGTCCACCACCGCCGCCGGGACCGCGACGCCGCAGAGCCCGGGCCTGTCGCTCTCCGCCGCTTCCCCGAGCGCGCCGAGCCAGGCGCGGACCGGCCCATGCTCCATGAGCGCAACCAGCGCGCTCATCCCGGCCCAGTGCGCCGCGAGCATGGCCGCCGGCCCGGCCAGTCCCCGGGCCATGCGCTCGATGACCACCATCCGCCCCAGCGCGTCAAGGCCCGCGCCGCCCATGTCCTCCGGCAGAGGAGCATGGAGGAACCCGGCCCGCCCGGCCTGACGCGCTATCTCCCAGGTAAAATTTTCCGGAGCGGCGCGGCCGGCCATGTGCTCGGCGTCAATGTTCTCGCGCGCCCACGCCGCGAATTTGGCCGCGGTGTCCGCGAACATGGCCCGGTCTTCGCTCTCGTACCATTCCATCTCAGCTTCTCCGCAAGGTCCGGGCCGTGTCCTTGAAATGCGTGATGAGGTTGGCCTGGTTGGTGCCCTCGTAAATCATGGTCAGCTTGGCGTCGCGCCATGCCTTTTCCACCGGCCAGCGCGGGTCCAGCGCGTCCGGGCCCATCAGCCGCGCGGCCTCTCCCGACACGCGCACCCCGGTCTCGCTCCCCACGACCTTGGCCGCCGTCGCAAGACGGCTGATGAACGCCAGCCTATCGTCGGGAACGATCTTGCTTAGCGCCCAGTCCGCGGCCTTGCGCACCGTGGCTGACTGAAGCACCGCGCGGCCCGACGGTCTCAGGATGAGTGAATGCGGCAGGAGCGCGAGCGCGGCCCTCTGCACCGGCCCCCCGATCATCTCGTAAAACAGCTCATCGTTGAACAGGCAGGACGCGACGTAGAGCGACCGCGCCGCCGCGATCTCGGACGACATCCGCGCCATGGCGAGCTGCACCGCCTGCTGGTCAATCATGCGGCCGCCGCGCGCGCGCTTCTGCTGCGCCCATTCGATCAGGCATTCCAGGGACCGGCACGCGCAGCCCACCCCGATCGCGCCCACCGGACCGCGCGAGCCGGCCAGGTAGATGGAGATAAAACGGCCCGCCTTGCCCTCGCTGCCGAGCCGGCATTCGGCGGGAACGAATACGTCCTCCATGATCAGCTCGGCCGCGGGGCTCGCTTTCTGGCCCATCTTGCGCTCCACCCTCCCCACGGAAAAGCCCGGCGACTTTGTATCCACCAGGAACCCGGTCCACGACTCGGCCACGGCTTTGGGGTCCAATGCGCCGGCCACGACGATCCAGCGCGCCACGCTCCCGTTCGAGATAAAACACTTGCGCCCCGTGAGCCGGTACCCGCCCGGGACCTTTTTGGCAAAGGTCACGATCTTGCCGAGCTTCAAGAAATCCTCGTCCCAGATGTCGGTGCCGGCCAGCGGCTCCGTGACCGCGCCGCCCCACAGCACCGGCTCGCCCCGCTTCTCCGCTCTCGCCACCGGACGGATGTACTTCTCCAATACGTAAGCGTCCAGCGACAACAGCCCGCACGAGATGCCCGCCGAGTGCACCCCGATCGTGCTCGCCACCCCCGCGCAACCCGCCGCCACTTCTTCCGCCATCGCCGCCATGTGCAAGACCCCGAGGCCCACGCCCTCGAATGCCTCCGGAATGATCATGGAAAAAAAGCGGTACTTGCACGCCTGCTTCATCAGGTCCCACGCGAAATAATTATGGTCCTCGGAAACCCGGCGCTCGATCTCCAGCGCCGCCGGACGCACGTATCGCTCCGCGAACTCCCTGGCTTTTCCCCGCGTCTCTTCCAGCTTCCTGAAATATGACCCCGGCAAACGCCGCGCCGTCCGGAACAGCGCCTCCACCTCGCCCCAGGTAAAGGGGAAGTCGGAATACGAGGCCCTGGTCTCGGCGGCGGGAGCGACGGAATCGAAAAAGGTGGTGGGATCGCACCCTGTTTTTCCGGCCGAGCTCATGTCATATCCTCCGTGGTCCGGGCATTTTTCCTATACTCTCGCAAGAATCCAGGAACCCGCCGTGGGAG
>DATKZS010000186.1:0-4759 GCA_035527835.1 bacterium | reverse complement strand
CAGTGCTGTCCAAAATAAACGGACCGGAGAACCGCCAAGACGCCAAGAGCGCCAAGGATTATTTTTAAACACGATTTTAAGAGGGCTGGGGTGCGAATGTTTTTTGCTTGGCGCTCCCGTCGGCCGGTCCGCCAAGCCGGTTGGGGCCAATGCTCCGGAGCTGTTCTTTGCCGGGCCGCAAAGAAACATCATGATTTACTTGGCGATCCTTGGCGCTCTTGGCGTCTTGGCGGTTTTCTTACGGCCTATTTTGGACAAGAGTGAGTGACGAATCATGAATTGGGAAGGATGGATTGGCAACGCGGCTTCCATCTTGTATCATCTCTCATGATTCATAACTCATCACTTTGAATTTTTCATTTACTTGGAGGAAAAAAATGGCGGCAACACAGATGGGCGGAGTATCGGAGATAAAGGTCGAGTCGCGGACGGGGATCGGCAAGGAAGTGGCGCGCAAGGTGCGCAAGCAGGGCCGGATCCCCGGCGTGTTTTACGGGGCGCGCCATGAGCCGGTCAGCTTCACCGTGGAACCGGACTCGCTCAAGAAGGCGCTTAACACGCCCAAGCTGTTGAACACGCTGCTCAAGATGGTGGCCGAGGACCCGGAGATCAACGGCCGGGTGGTGATGGTCAAGGACATCCAGCGCCATCCGCTGACCCGGGCCTATCTGCACGTGGACTTCATGGAGGTGTACGAGGACCGCCCGGTAACGGCCTCGGTGCCCATCAACGTGCTCGGCCACGCCGCGGGCGTGGACCAGGGCGGGACCCTGGACCAGCACTTGCGGCACGTCGAGCTCAAGTGCGCCGCCTACAAAATCCCGACCTCCATCGAGATTGACGTGAGCCAGCTCGAAATCGGCGACTCCATACGCCTGAACCAGCTCCCGCTTGAACAAGGCGTCGAGCTGCTGGGCGAGCTCAACTCCTCCGTGGTCTCCGTGGTCGCGCCGCGCGTCATCGAGGAAGTGGCGGCGGCGGTGGTGGAAGGCGAGGAAGGCGCCGAGGCCGCGGCCGAGGGCGCGGAAGCCAAGCCCGGCGAGAAAGCGGCCGCGGGCGAAAAAGCCGCCGGGGACAAGGCCGGCGACAAGGCCGCCGACAAGTCCGCCGACAAGGGCGCCGAAAAAGGCAAGGGCGGCGACAAAGGCAAGGGCGGCGACAAGGGCAAGGGCGGCGACAAGGGCGCGGACAAGAAGGGCAAGTAACGGGCCGGGGCCCGGACCTGCCGCGGCTTGAAAGCGGGAAACGCCGGTGCATGTCATCGCGGGGCTGGGCAATCCGGGGCGCGAATACCGCGACACGCGGCACAATGCCGGCTTCAGGGCCGTTGACGAGATCGCATCGCTCACCCGGATCAAGGTCATCGGCTTCAAATATAAGGGGCGCACGGGAAGCGGCCGCTTCAAGGGCGGGCCGCTTTTCCTGTTAAAGCCCCGGACCTATATGAACCTGAGCGGCCTGAGCGTCCGCGCCTGCCTGAACGGCCTCAAAGCAACCCCCGAGTCCCTGATCGTCATCCACGACGACCTCGACCTGCCGCCCGGACGCATCCGCATCAAGCACGGCGGCGGGCCCGGAGGACACAAGGGCATCGCCTCCATCATCGAAACCCTGGGAACCGACGAGTTCGTCCGCGTCAAAATCGGCATCGGCCGGCCCGATCACATAGACCCCGCCGATTACGTGCTCCTGCCGCTCGAGCCCGAAGAGCTGGAGCCATTCCACGACTCCGTGAAAAGGGCCGCGCAGGCCGCCCTCGCCGTGCTCGCCGAGGGCGTGAACACGGCCATGAACAAGTTCAACTCCAAGGCGTAAGCAAGTGGTGAGGCAAGCGGGAGAGGCAACGGGTTACAAACCCGTGGCCCATGTTTATAACCTGTGCCCGCCTCAAGCCCCAAGCCTCACACCTCAAGCCCCAAGCCCCTCCCATGATCCTTCACTTGACCCGCATATCGGTTCATTATAGATTAAGCTAACTACGGGGAGTGAAAAGTGATTACCGAGGAAGAGATCGAAAAGCGTCTCCTGATGACGCGCGACGCCATGGAGACGCATTCCCGAAAGCGCGCCGGCGACCTGGCCACGGCCGCCCGGATGGTGGTGGAGACTTACCGGGCCGGGGGCAAGGTGCTGATCTTCGGCAACGGCGGCTCCGCGGCGGAGGCCCAGCACATCGCGGCCGAATTGGTGAACCGGATGAAGCTCGACCGCGAGCCCCTGGCCGCGGTGGCGCTGACCACCGACGGCTCGATCATGACCAGCATCGCCAACGATTACGAGTTTAAAGAGGTGTTCGCCAAGCAGGTGCGCGGCCTGGGCCGGCCCGGCGACCTGGCCTGGGGCCTGTCCACCAGCGGCGCGTCGCCAAACGTCATCCGGGCGCTCCAGGCCGCGGGCAAGATAGGCATGAAGCGCATGGCCATGGCCGGCAGGCCGGGCACCAAGATAGCGGAGGCCGCTGAGCTTTGCCTGTGGGTGGACGCGGATTCGACGCCGGTGGTCCAGGAGGTGCACCTGGCCGCGGCCCACATCATCTGCGAGCTGGTCGAGCGCGAGCTGTTCGGGGGCGGCAATGGCTGACCCCAAGGCCCCGCTCGACCCCCGTGCCATCCGCACCGTATCCATCCACGAGCGCCCGAGCAAGGTGGAGGAGAAGGAGTTTATCGGGACCTTGTCGCCGGGCATGGGCTTCAAGGCCTGGCTGGACGCGCTGCCCGACATCCTGGCGGCCCGGGACCTGAGAGAGGTGGCCCATGCGATCGTCGCGGCGCGGAGTGAAGGCCGGCCGGTGGTCCTGGGCATGGGCGCGCACGCGATCAAGGTGGGGCTCTCGCCGCTGCTCATCAGCCTGATGGAGCGGAAAATCATCACGGCGGTGGCGATGAACGGGGCGGGCGCGGTGCACGACTACGAGGTGGCGCTGGCGGGGCGGACGTCGGAGGACGTGGCGGCGACCCTGGACACGGGCATGTTCGGGATGACGCGCGAGACCGGGGAGGGCCTGAACACGGCCATGGCCCGCTCCGGCCGCGAGGAGATCGGCCTGGGCCGCGCCGTGGGCGAGGCCATCATGACGGGCGGCTTCGCGCACGCGGCGCGGAGCATCCTGGCCTCGGCCGCGCGCCTCGATCTCCCCGCCACCGTGCACGTGGCCATCGGCACCGACATCACCCACATGCACCCGTCGGCCGACGGCGCGGCCATCGGCCTGGGGTCGCTCCGCGACTTCCGGATCTTCGCGGCGGCGGTGGCCGAGCTCAAAGGCGGCGTGTATCTTAACCTCGGCTCCGCGGTGATCATGCCGGAGGTCTTTTTAAAGGCCCTGTCGCTGGCCCGGAACCTGGGCCACACGGTTGATGCGTTCACCACGGTGAACATGGACTTCATCTCGCACTACCGGCCGGGAGTGAACGTGGTGGAGAGGCCGGTGCGCACCGGCGGCCGCGGCTATCGGCTGATCGGCCACCACGAGATCATGCTCCCGCTCCTTTTCGCCGCCGTCATGGAGTACGGCGGCACAGGCCCATGACCAGGAGCGGCCATGGGCTGTAACCGAGGCATCTGGAAAAGAAGGAAGCCGCAGATGAACGCAGATGAACGCAGATGTTTTTTAATAATTTCTTCTTTATCTGTGTTCATCTGCGTTCATCCGCGGCAAAAAAATACATACGGACTTATGCATCGTTGCTTTTGGCAGCACAGGGGAGAAGCCCATGGCCAGGAAAAAGGTACTGATCATTGACGACGCCGACACCTTCCGCGAGATCATGGGCGACGTGCTCACCGAGCGGGGCGTGGAAGTTTTCATGGCCCGGGACGGGATCGAGGGGCTCGAAAAAATCCGATCGCAGAAGTTCGACCTGGTGCTCCTGGACCTGCTCATCCCCAGGATGACCGGGTTCGACGTGCTCAAGCAGATCAGGAAGGAGAAGTCGCCCGCCATGCTGCCCGTGCTCGCGGTCTCCGGCGTGTACAAGAAGGACGAGCACGTGGCCACGCTCAAGGAGCTGGGCGCGGACGGCTACGTTTCCAAGAGCCTGACCCCGGAGGAGATCGCGGACCGGGCCATGCGGGTGTTGGAGGACGCGGCGCCGGCGGCGGGTGAGGCTGAGGCGGCGCTGAAGGCGGCGGCGCGCGCTCCCGGCGGGGACCGGGAGGCGGCCATCTCCAAGATGCAGTTGTTCCTGGAGCTGGATCAGCCGCACCGCGACCGGCTTCTTGAGATCAGCCGTCCGGTGCGCTTTAAGCGGGGCCAGGTGATCATCCGGGAGGGAGACGAGGGAGACAAGTTTTACGGGCTGATCGCGGGCAAGGTGCGGGTGGAGAAGCGCGCGCCCGGCGGGGACCAGGTGGTGATCGCGGAGCTGGGGCCCGGCGCCGGCTTCGGCGAGATCGCCCTGGTGGACCGCGACGTGCGCTCGGCCACCTGCGTGGCCGAGACCGACGTCGAGGCCCTGGAGCTCGCGCGCTCCGAATTCGAGCGCGCCCTCAATGCCGATCCCGAGCTGGAACGGAAGTGTTTGCGGGCCCTCTTGAAAATCCTGACCGCGAGGCTGCGCGACACCGACTTGAGCCTCACCTTCTCCCGGTCGCTCCTCGACCGGGTCACCGGGCCGGACTGATCGAGGGGGCGGGCATGGCGGAAAAACTCTTCTTCTCCCAGGAGATCATCAACTCCTGGACCGACGATCAAAGGGTCAAGTTCGAGAACGACACCCTCTCTATCACCACGGGCAAGGGCAAACAGGAGTACAAGCTG
>DATKZS010000185.1:0-8769 GCA_035527835.1 bacterium | reverse complement strand
CGAGGAGTTCTTTTTCCTTGCTCTCGACCATTTTGTCAAGGTGTTCGATGGACTTGTCCACCTTTTTCTGGATCAGGTCCATGCCCTTGTGCATCTCGTCCTCGGTGATGTCCTTGTCCTTCTCCGCCTTCTTCAGCTCCTCGTTGCCGTCGCGCCGCACTTGCCGCACCGAGACGCGGTGCTCCTCGGCGATTTTCTTCACGACCTTGATCAGCTCTTTTCTGCGCTCCTCGGTGAGCTCGGGGATGACGACCCGGAGGACCTTGCCGTCATTATGGGGGTTGAGGCCGAGGTCGGAGCCGATGATGGCCTTCTCGATGTCCTTGAGCACGGAGGGGTCATAGGGCTGGACCACCATGAGGCGCGGCTCCGGGATGTTGATGTTGGCCATCTGGCGGATGGGCGTGAGCACGCCGTAATAGTCGGCCTTGACGTCGTCGAGCAGGCCGACCGAGGCCCGGCCGGTGCGGACCTTGCCCAAGTGTTTCTTCAGGTTTTCCTCGATCTTCCTAGCCTTGCTCTCCACGTCGTCGAGCACCAGATCAACCATTTCCGACATCTGGTCACCTCCATCGGAAAGAAGAAGCCAGAAGCAAGAATCCAGAAGCAAGAAGCCGGAATCAAGGAGCCGCGCATTCTTCTTGATTCTTGCTTCTGATTTCCGATCAAGCGGACGCTGAGTCCGGGACTACCCTGGTCCCGATCTTTTCGCCCAAAACCACTCTCTTGATATTGCCCTGCTTGAGCAGGTTGAACACCACTATGGGTATATCGTTGTCCATGCACAACGAGATGGCGGTGGCGTCCATGACCCGCAGATTCTTGCGGATGACCTCCATGTGGGTGAGCCGGTCGAACTTTTTCGCCTTCGGGTTCTTGACCGGGTCCGAGTCGTACACCCCGTCCACCTTGGTGGCTTTGAGGATCACGTCGGCGCCGATCTCGGCGGCCCGGAGCGCCGCGGCCATGTCGGTGCTGAAGTAGGGGTTGCCGGTGCCGGCGGCGAAGATGACCACGCGGCCCTTTTCCATGTGGCGGATGGCGCGGCGGCGGATGTAGGGCTCGCAGATTTGCGGGACCTCGATGGCCGAGCAGACGCGGGTGGTCTTTCCGGCCTTTTCCAGCACGGCCTGCAGCGCCACCGAGTTCAGGATGGTGGCCAGCATGCCCATGTAGTCGCCGACCACGCGCTCCAGGCCCTCGCCTTCGGCCTGTACGCCCCGGATGTAGTTGCCCGCTCCCACCACCACCGCGACCTCGACGCCCAGGTTCGCCACCGCGCTGATCTCGCGGGCAAAGCGCGAGATCAGGGTGAGGTCAATCCCGAACTCCTGCTCCCCCTGAAAGGCCTCGCCCGAGAGCTTGAGCAGGATGCGGTGATATGCGGGCTTCTTCCTCAACCCTCGGTCTCCTCCCCCACCTGGAAGCGAACGAAGCGCCGGATCACGATCTTCTCGCCCGTCTTGCCCACCAGGCCGCTCAGCAGGTCCTGCACCGTCCGCTCCGTGTCCTTGATGAACTGCTGCTCCAGCAGGCACACTTCCTTGTAGAATTTCTCCACCTTGCCCTCGACGATCTTCTCGATCACCTTCTCGGGCTTGCCCGACTCCAGGGCTTGGTTCTTGTAAATCTCCCGCTCGCGCAAGAGCACGCTCTCCGGCACCTCTTCCCGCGCCACGTAGCGGGGGTTGGACGCCGCGACGTGCATGGCGATGTCGCGCGCGAATTCCTCGAACTCCGCCGTGCGCGCCACGAAATCGGTCTCGCAGTTGATCTCGACCATGACCCCGATCTTGCCGCCGGGCCGATGGATGTAGCTCCCGATCAGGCCCTCCTTGGTCGCCTTGCTGGCGCGCTTGTCCGACGTGGCCTGGCCCTTGGTCCGGAGCACGTCCACCGCTTTTTCAAAATCGCCGTTAGTGTCCTCAAGCGCCCTTTTGCAATCCATCATGCCCGCGCCGGTCTTTTCGCGCAGCTTTTTCACCGCATCCGCCGAGATAGCCATTATCGTTCTCCCCTGGTATTGCAATCCATGAACCGGCAGTACGCCGGTATTGATCCGTCATCCTTGTCCCGCGAGGCCCGCGTCTTACTCCGCGGCCTCCTCTTCGGTCTCGCCAGCGGCTTCCGCGTCCTCCTCCGGCTCCTCTTCCTCTTCGCCCATTTCCTCGCTGAGCAGCTCGGAGAGTCTGTCCACCACCGGGCCTTTCTTCTCCTCGGCCTCCGCCGCCGGCGCGCCCGCCAGCATGGCCGCTTCCATGGCCTCCGGCTCGGTGCGCAGCAGCTTCTGGTGCATCTCCTTGCCTTCGAGGCACGCATCGGCCATCTTGGACGCGAACAGCCGGATGGCCCGGATGGCGTCGTCGTTGCCCGGGATCACGTAATCCACGAGGTCGGGGTCGCAGTTGGTGTCCACCACCGCCACCACCGGGATGGCCATCTTGTTGGCCTCCAGCACCGCGATGCGCTCGCGCTTTGGATCTATCACGAACAGCGCGCCGGGAAGCCGCTCCATGTTCTTGATCCCGCCCAGGTTCTTCTCCAGCTTGGTGTAGATGCGCTGAATCTTGAGCACGTCCTTCTTCGACAAAATGTCGAGCTTGCCCTCCGCCGCCATGGCCTCGATCCGCCGCAGCCGCTCCACCGACGTCCGGATGGTCTTGAAGTTCGTGAGCGTGCCCCCCAGCCACCGGTTGTTCACAAAGTGCATCCCGGCCCGCTCCGCCTCCTCCTGGACCGTGTCCGCGGCTTGGCGCTTGGTCCCGATGAAGATGATCTCCTCCCCCGCCGCCACCAAGTCCACCACGAACTGGTAAGCCGTCTTGAACAGCTTCACCGTCTTCTGCAGGTCCACTATGTAAATGCCGTTGCGCGCCCCGTAAATGTAGGGCTTCATCTTCGGGTTCCAGCGTTTGGTCTGGTGGCCGAAGTGGACGCCGGCCTCCAGCAACTGTTTCATCGTGATTACCGCCATGTTCTCAATCCTCCTGTTCGGGTTTTTTCCTCCGCGGAAGGCTTGAAAAGTCCCTTACCGGAACCTCCGGCACCCAGGGACGCCTTGCCGCGTGCGTAATTTGCGAACATAAGAAGTTACCATAGGTTCCGGGAAATAACAAGCGCTAACGCGGAGCAAAAAGGCCCGGCGAGGTCTTCGCCGGGCCTTGAGCGGAAGCGGTGCTTTACCGTGATAAATCAGTTCCGGTTTCTGATGGCCCTACCCGGTTTTCGCTTCCGGCGATGGCGGGGCTGTATTAATGGCGATTACGGCCTTCCTGGGACGTCCCGGTCCACGCTTGCCGGCCACGCGGTTAGCAGGCCTTCCCGGCCTTCCGGGCTTGGCGGCGGCGGCCTTTGGCGGCCTTCCCGGTCTTCCGGGCTTCACGGCGTTCGCGGCCTTTGGCGGCCTTCCCGGTCTTCCGGGCTTGGCGGCGGTCACGGCCTTTGGCGGCCTTCCCGGTCTTCCGGGCTTGGCGGCGGTCACGGCTTTTGGCGGCCTTCCCGGTCCGCGTTTCACCATGACGGCAACGGCGCTTTTCGGCGGCCTTCCCCTGCGGGCGGCGACGTTCTTGGGTGGACGGCCGATCCGGGCGGCGGCCTTCTTGGGCGGCCTGCCGGGTCGGCGTTGTTTGAGGGATTTGGGCGGTCGCCCCGGTCGTCCCGCTTTTTTCCTTTTAGGGCCGGGCTTGCGGCCCCTCTTGGCGGGCACGGCCAGGTAGGCCAGCGGGTTCTTGGGCGGGCGGCCGCGGCGGGCCGGGAGCGCCTTGTGCACCCGGGCCTTGAGCTTTTTCAGCTCGAGCCTGATCTCCCTGATTTCGGCGGAGAGGTTTTCGAGGAGCTTTGCGAGGTCGCCCAGCACGTCGGTTTTTCTTCTTCTCATTCTTTACTCCTTTGTTTAAAATTATTATTTTCCGGGGCGGGCCCGCCGTTATTTTTCGGGTTCCGGTTCGGGGCCATGGTCCCGGCATCGCCCTTAAATTCAGGGTTATATTCCAATAATGCCGGCGGGAATGCTCGGCGGCGCCGGCCCGGGCATTTCCCGGAATTGTTTAATCACATCAATAGATAAGCTGGGTTTAATTTATAGCATAATTCTGAATTGGATGCAAGAAATATTTTATGTCGGCGGCGATTTTTTCGGATTTCGTGAAAATGCGGCGGTCCGGGGCCGCGGAAATGCCATGGGAATGGAGCGCAAGACGGCGCGATTTATTGGGATGGCTTGTTGTCGAGCAGCGGATAAAGGATGCTGGTGAGATGGGTGTTGATGCGCTTTAAGTTGGTGAGCACGTCGAGGTGGATGGAGCTGGTTTCGAAGGATTCGGACAGTCCGGATTCGAGCCGCTCGATGTGGCGGCGGTAGTATTCGCGCTCCAGGTCGCGGATGCGGGCCTTGTTGCGCAGCACGCGCTCGGCGATGTCGCGGTCGCGGGTGGTGAAGGCCGACATGGCGAGCTCGAGGTTTTCCATGACCCGGGCATGCAGGTCCACGATGTCCTTGTGCCCCTCCGCCGAGAAGTGAACGCATTTCCTGGCCTTCTTGCGGGCGAGCTCCATCAGGTTCTTGTCAACGACGTCGCCGATGGATTCGAGGTTTGAGATGGCGGCCAGGATTTCCATCTGGTGGTTGGCGCCCTCGTGGCCCAGCTGCTCCTTGCCGAGCTGGGTGAGGTAGAAGCGGATGCCGCGGTCGAGCAGGTCCACGCGGTCGTCCATGTTCTCGACCTTCTCGATCAGCTCGAGGTTGCATTCCATGAGCGCGGGCAGGCTCATCTTGAGCATGTCCTGGACGATCTCGGCCATGCGCAGGGCCTCGCGGGTGGCCTGCGCCAGCGCGAGCGCCGGGGTCTTGAGCATGGCCGGGTTCAGGTATTTAGGCTTGAACTCGTCGCTCGCGGCCTCCTTTTCCGGGAACCACTTCTCGATCAGGCGCGCGAACACGCCGGTAAAGGGCAGCAAGAGGAGCGCGAGCGCGATGTTGAAGATGGTGTGGGCGTTGGCGATCTGCCGCGCGGTCTCAGCCGCGGTGAGGCGCACGAGGTCGGCGAACGGGCCCAGGAACGGCAGGATCAGCAGGGTCCCGATCACCTTGAACAACACGTTGGCGGTGGCCGCCCGCTTGGCGTCCACCGAGCTCCGAAAACTCGCCATCAGCGCGGTGGCGCAGGTCCCGATGTTGGCGCCGAGCACGATCGGGATGGCGGCGTCAATCCCGATCAACCCGCTCATCGAAAGGGTGATGGCGATGCCGATGGTGGCGGCGCTGGAATGGATGAGCGCCGTGAGCAGCGCCGAGAACAGGATGCCGGTCAGCGGGTACGAGCCGGAGGCCTTGAGGATTTCCTGGAACAGCGCGCTGTCCTTGAGCGGAGACATGGCCTCCAGCATCACCTTGATCGCCAGGAAGATCAGCCCGAACCCCAATATGGCCTGGCCCAGGTGCTTGCGCTGCTGGTCCTTGGTGATGAACATCAGGGCGAGGCCGACCCCGCAGATGAGCAGCGCGAGGTCGTAGATCTTGAAGGAGATGAGCTGCACCGTGATGGTGGTCCCGATGTCCGCTCCCAGGATGACGCCCAGCGTCTGGGAGAATGAGATCAGGCCCGAGTCAATCAGGCTCACCATGGTGACGGTGGTGGCCGAGCTGGACTGGAGGAGGAAGGTGATGACCACGCCGGTGAACAGCGAAGCGAAGCGGTTCTTGGTCATGGTCTCGAGCGCGGTCTTGATGCGCTCCCCGGCCCAGCCCTGCAGGCCGTCGCCCGCGAGCTTGATCCCGTAAAGCAGGATGAAGACCCCGCCGAAGAGATTAAATAGGGTCAGGTTTTCCGACATGGCGACATCCAGCTCCGATCTTTTTTGCCGCGGATGAACGCGGATGAACGCAGATGAAAGAGAATCAAGAATGAAGAAGCAAGAATCAAGGGCACTGCTTCCGGCTTCTGACTCTAGCTTCTTACTTCTTGCTTCCGGCTTCTTTCTTTTATCTGCGTTAATCCGCGTTCATCCGCGGCTCGATTCATTCACCCCTTCTATTGCCAGGCCTCCCTCAATAGGGAGACGGGTACTGGTCAGAGCCGCCGGGCGGGAGCTGCGGTGGCTCCGGGTGCGGCTCCGGCTCCGGGCCGGGCGGAGGCTCGAAGATGGGCGGCAGGTCCGGCATGCCCGGCGTCTCGTTGGGTCCGGTGGGCGGGCCGTGGTCCGGCGGATTGTTCGGGCCGCCTTGGGCCTCGTGCCGGATCCGGTCGGACTTCTTGCGCTCCGGAAGCCGCCGCATGCCGGGCGCGAGGTCGAGACGCATGATGTCGTCTTCCAATTCTCCCGCCAGTCCCGCCAGCTCGTCCATCGCATTCTTCAAATACTTGTCCGGGTCCCGCGAATTGGCCGCCGCTCCCGCGCCCCGCACCGCGTCGCCCGCGGCCCCCGGATACGCCCCCGGGTCCTGGGCCAGGTCGGCAAGAGCCTGCCGGATCAGATCCAGAAACGCCCGGAAACGACCCAGCAACACCTGGGTCCGACGGAGACGAGACAAGGCCGCCACCGCCTCGGCCGCCGCCTTCTTCTTGTCCTGCTCCGGAATCACGATCCGCGGCTTGCCCTCGATGTCCTTCAACACCCCGCGCAGCCGGTCCATGGCCGCCCGCAGTCCCGCGCGCTCGATCTCCGCCTGCTCCCGGGACGACTTGAGGCCCGCCAGCATCTGGGCCAGCAGGCCCTGAGGGTTTTGATGCAGGTTATCCAGCCCCTGCTTGAAAAAGTTTTGCCAGTCCTGTTCGGAGTTGCCGGCGCGGCCCGGCGTGGCCTTGCCGTCAAGACCAATGTCGAGCGAGCCGCCCTGGTTCACGGTCTTGGGCGCGCCGTCCACCCCGGCCTGCAACACGCCCTTTTCCGTCACCGCCCGCACTCTGCCGTCCGCCCTCACGCCCTGCCCGAGAATGGTCCCCCGCACCCCGGTCACCGTGGTCACCGTCTCGACCTGGAAGCCCGACGGCCCGTCCGCGCTGGACACATACGCCCAGATGCGGCCCATCAGAACGCCCACCGTGGAATAGCCGCGCGGGTTCTGACGGCTGTCATTGATCTGGACCCGCGACCGGCCCGGTATCATCAGCTCGCTCCCGTCGCCCAGCTTGATCTTGCAGCTCGCGTCCCGCGCCGTCTCGACCAGGTCGCCCGCGTAAACCAGGTCCTTCACCTTGAGCGACCGCTTCGCTGCGCCCGCCGCCTGCGCCGTGACGCTCCCCGTCACCGCCGTCACCGCGCCCTCCGCCGGCGTCCGGTCACCCGCGGAAAGCGCCAGGCTCGCGAGAAAAACAACTATGATGGCCAGTGCCGCTCTCTTTATCATGACAACTCCAGTGGCCGGCTGTCTCCGGCCCCTTTTATTCTTGCATGGAACTTTTCAGAATCCAAGCCCGGCGAGCGCAAGCCATCCCCAATCGCCCTCAAAAAAATCGCCGCCGCGCTCAAGATCGGGCCGGAAAAGCTGGTCTGCTGGTGACCTTTAAATTGCGGCCCGATCCACGGCCTGAAAGGCCCAAACAGGATAGCCCAGGGCAACGCCCTGTGGTAAGGACGATCGTTAGACCTCTGACGCCCTGAAAGGGCATAACAAGGTCAACAACCTCGATAAACGTCATTCGTAAAAATAAATATTGTTTTGCCCCTTCAGGGCGGGAATCGTCAGGGGACCCCGATACCACAGGGCGTTGCCCTGGGCTATCTTGTCAGACCCCTACGGGGAAAAAATCCGAGAAAGGCCATCCCAGTCCGCCTTCTAAAAACGCCGCGCTCAAGGTCGGGCCGGAAAAGCTGATTTACTGGCCGCGCTAAGATTGTGGTGTGGGCGTCTCGCCTGCATCTTGGGCCGGCTGCAGGCGGGACGCCTGCGCCACAATTTACGGGACACGACACCGGCAGGGGGGACATTGATCCAGGTCATTATGGGCTGTAGGCGCAACCCCCCGTGGTTGCCCCGGCATGGAGCAGGCACGGGGGCCTGCCCCTACGGAAGGTCCATCCGCCGCCTCAGACCAACCCTGCCGCCTCCGACCGCATCCTCACGGACAGGTCAGGCCGAGGCGGGCGAAGTAGATTTCAGGGTTTCCATCCCGGTCATCCTGCCAGCTTGCCCCGAACTCGGACCCGGTCCAGGAAAGGCAGGGATATTGGCTATTACCCGCGGCGTTGGTCAACCGGAGGTCCGAGCCGATCTTGGAGCCGGAAGCGTTGATCCGGGTAAAGTAGTTTTCATAGTTTCCGTCCCGATCATCCATCCAACTCACCCCGAACTCTGACTCGGTCCAAGAAAGAAAGGACCATGAGCTATCATTCACTGCGCTGGTCACCCGAAGGTCGGACCCGATCTTGACACCGGCCGCGCTGATTCGGGTGAAGTAGATTTCCCAATCCATGTCCCGGGAATCAGTCCAGCTCACTCCGAACTCGGATCCGCTCCAATAAAGGGAGGAATGTGTGCTACATTGAAGGACGCTGTTCACCCGGAGGTCGGCCCCGATTTTGGCCCCGGCCGCGCTGACCCGGGCAAAGTAGATAGCCCAATGCATGTCCCGGGCATCTTGCCAGCTCAGCCCGAACTCAGATCCAGTCCAGGAAAGGGAAGGAGCAACACTAGGAGCCTGTCGGAGTATAGGCTCCGATGATTGATACATTATGATCTATCATGGTCAACATTATGATTTCCCCTTTGCGACTTCAGAACAAAGGGCGGAGATGAATGTGTCCGCGCTCATTTTCAGGCGAAAAAGGGGC
>DATKZS010000184.1:0-38847 GCA_035527835.1 bacterium | reverse complement strand
ACCAGCATGACGTGCTTGCCGTCGGAGAGCCACTGCGCGCGCGACTTTACGAATGACGCCCGGGCCTCAGCCTCGACGATCGTGCCCCAGTAATCCCCGTCCCTATGTTCATGCTCCGCCAGGAGCTGCCACCAGATCTCGGACATGGCCTCGAGATCGGCAAGCTCGGCCCGGCGCACCGCGGTCGCGGGATGTTTTCTATTCACGCTCCGGCTCCCCCACCCACCGCTCGGATGATGGCCGCCATTGCCGAAGCGACGGATCATCGTGGATCCGCAGCGCCCACCAGCAAAGGCCCACCGCGCCCTCGCGGTTGTTCGCGATCTCGCGCTCGATCCTGTAAACATTGGACGCCCAGAACACCGGCGAGCAGGTCCCGTGGTGGCAGCCCCGGAGCGCGCGGCGGATGGCGTGCTTGCCGACCTCCATGGTGACGGTCAGCGTGCCGTGGCGGTGGTACAGGTAGTCGTCGAGCGAGCCGATGGTGGGATAGAACTCGAGCTCGGTGTGCTCGACGTAGGGGTCGAACATTTTGCCCTGGTAGTCCCGCCGCATCCGGGTGAAGAGCGCGTCGTCGGGCCCGGGCTCGGGCAGAGTGGCGGGCGGAGACAGGATGATGCCGCCGCTGGTGTGGTAGTTGCAATGCACCGTGAAGCGGTAATGGTCGAAGAGCGCGTCGAGCGCCCGCGTCTCCGGCTCGGAGAGCGGCCCGGTCCCGCGGAAGTTCGGCATCCATTTCCGGTTGGAGCCGGCCGAGTCCTTGAGCCGCACGAGCGAGTCCGCCGGAAACGGAAAGTTGCGGTTCAGGTCCACCCCGTGCGCGTTCTTGCGCGTGAGCGTGAGCACCGCGCCCATCTTGACCTGCTGCTCCACGGTCCGGTCCATCCCGTCCGGGTTCAGCACCGGGATCACGAACACGTCAACGTGGTCGAGCAGATAGGTGACGTCCCGGTCATGGCCGTAGCCCTCGGTGAAATGCCGGATCAGCTCCAGGCAGATCATGTTGCCCGCCATCTCGTTGCCGTGGATGTTGGCGGAGTAGAGGACGCGCGGCTTGTCGCCTCCGCCCGTGCTGATGCTCAGCATCTTGAGCGGCCGGCCGCGGACGCTCCGGCCGTACTCGCTCACCGCCGCCAGGTTCGGGTAATTCTTGGCCGCGGCGTCCAGGGCCGCGTAAATCTCGTCGAGCGTGAGATACGGCCGGAGCTTCCGGTGCGGGTCCGCCAGCCGGGCCTCTTGCTCCGCCTTTTTTTCCGACTTGACCCGCTCGTCATAGGCCTTGAGGTATTGCTTGACCGCCGGGTCCTTGGCGGCGCGGATTTGCGCCCGGGAAACGGCCGGCAGAAGCGATATGAACACGAGGCATGAAAGCGCCGCAATTGCCGGCAAGCCGGCGGGCCGTTTTTTCATCAAAGCCATCACATGACCTCCTGATAGAAATATCCGACCGGATTGACAGGATTTACAAGATCGCCTGAAGATGATTTTTACCACTTCTTATTCATCCTGTAAATCCTGTTAATCCTGTCTAAAAATATTTTCCACTATTTCATGGCGCAGTCTACGGCCGCTTGCCGGCCGCGGGCGGTCCGAGCAAGAGCCGCCTCACCCACTCGATCACGATGACGAAAAGGATGACGAGCGCGGCCAGGACCGACAGGTTCAGCGGCGTGGGCCGGCGGATGGCGGTCTCGGCCGCGCGGCCCAGCACCGAGAATGCGGCCAGCACCGGCATGATCCCGGCCAGTGTGCCCACGATGAAGTACTTGAACCTGACCCGCGAGGCCCCGGCCACCAGGTTGATCACGGGAAAGGTGGCGAGCGGCAGTAGGCTCGCGGTGGCCACGGTGATGATACTGTGGCCGGCGATGCGGCGGCTGATGTGGTTCAAGCGCGAGCCCGCGATCAGGCGCACCATGTTCCGGCCCACGAACCGGCCCGCATAAAAGGTGAGCGCCGAGCTGGCCATGGCCCCGGCCAGCGCATAGATGAAGCCCTTGAGCGGCCCGAAGATGACGGAGGACAGCGCCACCAGCACCGACAGCGGCAGCATCATGAAACCGCCCACGATGAACGCGCCCACCGCGATCAACGGCTGCCACCGGCTCGAGAGCGCGGCCCGCGCGTAGTCAATCATCAGGTCCGGACGCGCCAAGTCCCAGAGCAGCGTGAACACCCACAGGAACGCAAGACCGGCGATCACGGCCAGCGCCACCGCCGCCCGCTCCATCGTCGCCCTCACCGGCTCCTTCACCACCTCCGGCAGAATCTGTTCCAACAGCGGCTCCAGGTCTATGGCATGCTCCGGATCGAACACGCTTTCGTGGGTGGGCTCATCCGGGCCGGCGGCGGGCAGGTCCTCATAAAGGTCGCGTAGCGTGCGCCGGCCGCCGCGCAAAGACTCGACCGCGCCGATCAGCGTTGCGCCGTCAACCCTCTGCCCCACCTCCTCCGGTGATGCCCCCAGGTGCTCGGCGAGCAGCCGATCGCGCAGCCCGGCAATGGCCCCCGCCCTCCGGCCGTCTCCCCTCGACTCGATTGCCAGCGCGCACTCCGAATCCAGGCCCAGCGAGCGGTTGGCCAGGTTGGCCGAGCCCACGATGGCCAGAGCGTCGTCAACCACCATCACCTTGGCATGCACGTAAATCCCCGGCCCGTCGCCGCCGGTGTTGGTTGGATAATACACGCGCAGCCTGCCATAGCGGTCCGCGCGCCGCAGCCGCTGCATCATCTTATCGCGCAGCGGCCCCATCGTGCTTTTCAGGAGCCAGCCGGCGCCCACCCGCGGCAGAACGATCACGAACTCGGGCCCGCGCTCGTCTCCCAGCCTTCCCGCGATGGCCTCGCCGATCTTGCCGGCGGAGAGGAACTGGTTCTCGATGTACACGGACCGGCGGGCCATCGCGATGGCGTCGAGAAAGAACTGCTCGATCTCCACGGCCTCGCCGCCAACGGCCAGCGGGTCGGTGCGGGCGATGGCCACGTCCACGTTGGACAGGTCGGCGGCGAGCTGCGCCGGCCACGGATCGTGCGGCTCGCGCGGCGGCGGCTTGATCCTTTTGCCGGTGGAGCGGAACCAGCGCTCACGGACCAGGTCTCCGAGCGCGGCCGCGGCAGGGCCGTCCACCGCCATCTGCACGTCGTGGAAGGGAGGATGATGCCGGCCGGAGCGGTCCGCGCGCCGCGGGTCGTCGGGAAGGTGCTCGGGCGTGTCCCACCGCTTGTTGCGCAGGTCAATGCCGCCGCAGAAGGCGATGGAATCGTCAATCACCACGATCTTCTGGTGGTGGGCCGCGCCGATGGGGTGGTTGCCGTCGAAGTGGACCTTGATGCGCCGCTGCGTGGGCCAGTCGTGACGGAACAGGGGCAGCACGCCGCGCTCCAGCTCGAAGACCCGCGCGAAGTCCCACACCAGCACGTGGCAGGTGAGCCGCCGGTGCCGCTTCACCGTGAGGTTCAAGAGCGGCCCCAGCTCGTCCGGGAAATAGCCCGCCGGCCGCCCGGGCCGAAGATGAATGCGGCTGTCAAAATCCCACGCCGCGATCAGAATGGAATGACGCGCGCCCTCCACCGCCGACATGAAGGCGTCAAAGTACGAGGCCGCGTCAATCAAAAAAGCGGCCCGGCCCGCGGCCGCCGTCTTCCAGCAGTTGTGGCCCGGCGAGAAAATGGATGGGGCGCAAGCCTGTCGTAGAGTGTCGCTCTCCCGGGCCATGAATCAGGTCCTCAAGCGTGATGGCCCACATAGCTTGCTACGTGGGCGGCTCCGCCGCAGAATGAACGGAATTACGCTTCTCGATCCTTCTCACATCAGGCACGTGATCTTGCAGTTCCTCCGGTCGTCGCGCAGCATCACGATGTTCTCCGGCACCTGGGCGAGCTTGATGCGCTTGGTCACCATCGGCGTCATGTCCATGCCCGTGGCCATGCAGTTGATCACGCGGGGGAAGGTGCCGTGGCCCGAATGGCCCTGCGACCCGATCACCCGCGCCCGCCGCACCTGGAACACCTCGCCGGTCAGCGGCACCTTCGCGTCCGCCCGCGCCACGATCACCACCGTCGTGTTCAGCGTCCGGCCCTCCCACACCACGCGCTCGATGTCCGGCCACACCACCGTGGGCAGGCCCGTCGCCTCCAGGATCAGCGCCGCGCCCTCGCCCCGCGTGTAATCCAGCGCGGCCTCGCCCAGGCTCTCCTGCTTCGAGTTGATCACGTAGTCCGCGCCCATCTTCTTGGCCATCTGCCTCCGACCCGCCTCCGGCTCCGACAGAATCACCCGCGCCGCGCCCGCGCGCTTTAATATCGCGCACGCCGCCATCCCCACCGGGCCGCCGCCCAATATCAGCACGTTGTCGCCCGGCCTGATCCCGCCGCCCCGCTCGATCACCGCGTTATACGCCACGCTCGTCGGCTCGACCAGGCTCCCCGCCACGAACACCTCGTTCCCCTTATACCGGTCCTCCAAGACCTCCAGGCTCCACAACAGCCGCGACGGCAGCACGATGTACTTCGCGAACGCGCCGTTCACGTTGAACCCGATCTCGTCCAGCTTCTCGCAGTGGTTCGGCCACCCGTCCGCGCACGGCCGGCACTTGCCGCACCACACCATCTCCTCCGTGCAAACCTTCTCCCCGCCCTTGAATGCCTTCAGCGTGATCTTGTCGAACGCGCCCTTGCCCGCGTCAACCACCACGCCCGCGCACTCGTGGCCCAGGATGCACGGAAAACCCGTCAGCCCCGGGTACCAGATGTAACCGTCCCGGTCCTGCTGCGCCATGTGCACGTCCGAGCCGCAAATGCCGCACGTCTTCACCTCCAACAGCACCTCGCCCGGACCCGGCTTCGGAATCTTGTGCTCCTCTATCTTCAGCTCCGGCCGCCGCCACACCTGCGAGCCCAGGTAGGTCTGCCGGCCCTTGATGTCCTTCATCCCCAGCTTGAACCCGGGCCTCGGGTCCCAATCCGCGTGAAGCGTTACTCCCTTCATCGTCTCCGCCATCTTCCCATACCTCCTTAATA
Organism: bacterium; assembly: GCA_035527835.1. GTDB lineage: Bacteria > RBG-13-61-14 > RBG-13-61-14 > RBG-13-61-14 > DATKZS01 > DATKZS01. The sequence continues at coordinate 33,828 of DATKZS010000184.1, read as the reverse complement.
AGTAGTAGCCGGCAGCCCGTAGCCAGTAGCCAGGGCGCGAATTTTCATGATTTCCGATAGAGGCAAGAACTTCATGAGCGACCGCAATATCTTATCACGAAAGAATGCGGTTTCAATAGGATTGGGATGGCTTTGGGACTGATTGTGGCGCGGGCCTCTGGCCTGCACCCTATAAACAGTGGAATTGACTCTGAGTTCAGGGACGGGAGAGTGCCCCGTCCGCCTGTTATGCGTTGGCGACTTTGGCCTGGACCCGGGCCAATATTTCTTCCGCTTGCGCTACCATTCGGTCCAATAGTTCCCGGCACGAGACCACGTCGTGGATCAGGCCGATGGACTGGCCCACGTTGATGGAGCCGACGTTGATGATCCCCTTTTCCCAGATGTCGGGTCCGAGGGTCCCGGCGATCAGGGGGAGGATCTCGGGGAGGCCGCCCCCGCGTTTTTCGATCTCCAGCACTTTTTTGATGGAGTCGGTGAGCAGGGCCCGTCCCTGGAGCCCGATGGAGCGGCCATAGAGCACGGTCTCGTATTCCTGGCGGCGGATGATCTCCTGCTTGACATTATCGTGGACCACGCACTCGTTGGTGCAGATGAAGCGGGAGGCCATCATGATGCCCTCGGCGCCGAGGCACAGGGCCGCGGCCAGGCCGCGGCCGTCGGCCATGCCGCCCACGGTCACCACGGGAATTTTCACGGATTCGGCGATGCGGGGCGTGAGCACGGTGGTGGCGACGTTGTCATCCAGGGGATGGCCGCCCTCCTCCACTCCCGCGGCCAGAACCCCGTCATAGCCCGCGCTCTCCGCGTGCATTGCGTGGCGCACCGCGCCCACCTTGTGGAAAATTTTCACCCCGGCGTCCTTGAGCTTTTTCACGTACTCGCCGTTCACGAACTTGTCGAGGGGCCGGCCGCCGATCTCGACCGCGGCCACCTTTTGCTCGATCACCGCGTCAAAGTAGTCCCGGTAATGCTGGTCGCCGATCCTCATGGCCGGGAGCATGGTGATATTGACCCAGAAGGGCTTGTCCGTAAGCTCGCGGACCTCGCGGATGGCGGCGGTGAGCTCGGTCTTGTTGGCGAAGTTGGCCGCGGTGAGGTTGCCGAGCCCGCCGGCGTTGGAGACCGCGGCGCAGAGCGGGGCCTTGGCCAGCCGCATCATGCCGCCGCAGAGGATGGGATACTTGATGCCCAACATTTCCGTGATTCGGGTTTTCATGGTCAGTTCCTTTATGATTTACACCGCAATGACGCGGCCAATAAGCAATCTTATGCCTTCCAGTACTGGCGCTGGGAGAGCTTTTGCAACACCACTTCGGCCTCGGCGATGATGTCGTCAATGATCTGTTTACAGGTCTTGATTTCGTGGATGCGGCCGCCGACCTGGCCGGCGGGCACGATGCCGGTTTCGATCTCGCCGGTGTTCACGGCCATGCGGTCCTCGTCGGCCTGCTGCTTGATGGGCATGAGGACTTTGAGCAGCTCGGTCTTGTTGTCCTGGTACTCGGTTTTGAGGATTTGCCTGGTCACCGGGTTGCGCCAGGCGCGCACGGGGTCGCCGATGGAGGTCAAGATGAAGTCGGTATCGGTGTGCTCCATCTTGACGATGGCCTCCTTGACCTTGGGATGGACAATGCACTCCCGGGAGCAGACGAAGCGGGTCCCCATGGTGATGGCCTCGCCGCCAAAGGCCAGGGCCGCCACCAGGCCGCGGCCGTCGCAGAAGCCGCCGCCGATGGACACCGGGACCTTGACCGAGTCCACCATCAGCGGTCCGAGCACGGTGGTGGAGACGCGTTCGGCCCCGGGATGGCCGCCTTCCTCGGTGCCGATGATGGTGATGGCGTCGGCCCCGAGCCGCTCCGCGGTGACGCCGTCGCGGACGCGGGCGACCTTGTGGATGACCTTGATCCCGGCCTGCTTCATCAGGCCCATCCAGGGATCGGGCTTGCGGGCGGAGGACTCGACCGCCGGCACCCGGTGCTTGGCCATGATGTCAATGGCCTTGGAAAAGAAGGACTTGGGGACCTCGTGGAACAGGGTCATGTTCACGCCGTAGGGCTTGTCGGTCAGGTCCTTGACCTTCTTGATCTCGTCCTCGAACTTGGAGATGTCCTTGTCCCACTGGATGGCGCTCATGAAGCCGAGTCCGCCGGCGTTGCCCACGGCCGCAACCAGCTCCGCGGTGGACACGAAGCCGGCGCCCATTCCTCCCTGCATAATGGGGTATTTGATTCCGAAGAGTTCCGTGATCCGGGTCTGGAAGAAGCTCATGGTCATTCCTCCTTCAAATAGGTTAGGGGTTGAAGCACAGCCCGTTAATAAATTACAGGTCAATAAACTACTATATTCCTCTCGGGCCAGGCAGTCTATCATCCCTTGCCGACAGCGGGGAGTTTAATCCGCCCGGCGCGCGCGGACTCCGCCGGGCCGAAAATTTCGCCTCGCGCTCCCGCTTCTTCATCCCCTTCACCGCCTTGATGATCTCCTCCGGCGCGATCTCCACCCGTGCGCCGCTGCTTATCAAAATCCCTCCCGCCACCTATTATACATTCCTCCCAAGCCCTGACAACTTGCAAAACATGAACTCCGCCCGCCCCGAAGGGGCCATTTATCAAAGCCCAGGGTTGGCCGTCCCCGGCCTACCCTGGGTGCGACGCGTCCAACCGATAATGTTCCCCGAAGGGGATATTTAACCCACGCCGCGTTCCCTCTTGACAACGGTTAACACGCAAGTTAACATACGATCATGAGGAATGTGATCTTTTATCGCACCGCCGCCGGCAAATGCCCGGTGGAGGAGTTTCTGGACTCTCTTTCGGTAAAAGCCGCGCGGAAAGTGACCTGGGTCCTGAAGCTCCTGGAGGAAATTGATATCGTCCCCGCGGAATACTTTAAGAAGCTTCATGGATCGCAGGGCATATGCATATGGGAATGCCGCGTCACCTTCGGCTCCAACTCATATCGGATCTTGTGCTTCTTCACGGGACATGACCTTGTGGTTCTCACTCACGGGTTCTCCAAGAAGAGCCGCAAGACGCCGGCCAGAGAAATAGAAAGGGCCGAGGCTTACAGAAAGGATTATCTGGAGCGGAGGAAAGAAAAATGAGCGATCTGAAAAAATACGTTGCTAAAAGGAAGAAGCGCGACAAGAAATTCGCCCTGGGCTATGACCAGGGCTACCAGCGCTTCAAGCTCGGCGCCATGCTCCGCCAAGCCCGCCTCGACGCCGGCATGACCCAGGAGCAACTGGCCCGCCGCCTCAAGACCAAGAAAACCGCCATCTCCCGCATCGAGAACCACGCCGAGGACATCAAGCTCTCCACCCTCGACCGCGTCGCCTCGGCACTCGGGAAACAACTGGAGATCAGGATCGAATGATCGCAGCTCCCGAGGAACTATTTGATATATTTTTCTCCTCAATTTAAAATATTGGAATATAAGGAATGATAGATGAATTATAGCGAAACGGAAATTAAGGATAATTTGGTGGCATATTATGAACCGCGATTAACAAATATTTTAGCGAAAGCCCTCATATATCCCGACAGGGGGGAGGTTGATAAAGTATTGGGCTGGGATGAAGAAGGACTGGAAATAATAAGAAAAGGCAGAGAAATTGGCGATGAACTACGAGGAGTTTACTTCACGACAATGGGTTCAACAAGTATGCTTATACCTAGCCTATATATTAAAGGCCGTGATGTCATCATCTTATTTAATGGTGATTTACAGCTAATGAACAATGCTATTGTTATTGTCCTGCATGAAGTAGCCCACTTTCTCTGCGGCCATTGCAACGAATATAATTATGATAAATCTGATAAAAATAAGAGAGATGAGAAAGAGGCATGGTTACGAGTCAAGAAATGGCTTCGTGGTAATGAAAAGTTGACTGCGATCTCTTTAGAAATGGAACAAGGCAACTATCCTATCCCTCACAAGCGATTCCGATTTCCGGTCATATTTACCCGCCTTGGCATTCACGCACTTGGCAAGAGGTTGTCGCGCCTTAAGCACTGAAGTCTTCAAATATTGGCGCCGACTATAAAATCAACGTTTCTTGCGCGCCGTCCCCTTCCTTCCTGCCTTCTTCCCCCGGCTTTTGCCCGCCGGACCTTTCTTTGCCGGTTTGCTGACGTATTTTTTCACGGCCTTTTTGGGGGCTTTCTTCGCCGGCTTGGATGCTTTCTTTGCCGGCTTGGCGGCTCGCTTTACCTTCTTGGCGGCTTTTTTGGAGGGCTTGGCGGCCTTGGCTTTTTTGGCGGGGGCCGCGGCGGGAGATTTTCGGGCCGGCGCGGCCTTGGCGAGCGGCTTGAAGTAGGCGATGTCGGTGATGCGGGCTTGGGGGTTGGCGGCGAAGACGGGTTGGACGCGGAGTCCGATGCGGACGTCTTCGGGTTTGATTTCGGAGAGAAGGTGGGTCAGCGAGGTATCGGCGCCGTCGAGCTTGATCTGGGCCATGACAAAGGGCGGTTTCATGGGGAGGTAGGGCTCGTAGTAGCGGACCACAGTGAAGGATGTTACGGTGCCGGCGGGCCCGACCTCGACCCACTTGTCAACGGGCAGGTAGCAGCGGTCGCAGACGGAGCGGGGCGGTACGAACACGGTCTTGCACTTCTCGCAGCGGGTGGCCATGATTTTTTTATGGTCGCGGAGCGTGGTGAGGAAGAGCGACCCGGTCTTGCCGGCGGTGTATTTATAGGGTATTTCGAGCTTTCCCAGCACCTCGTAGGCGTTCTTACATTGAGATGGCATGTTTGACCTCCTGGACCTGGCCGGGGATGACCCGGAAATAGAGGATGTCGAGGACGGAGCCGGACCGTTCGCCGTCGGGGCGGAATACCGGCTCGACGCGGCTGCCGACCTTGATCTTTTTGGGGTCGGTCTCATCGAGGAAGTGCATGAGCGTGGCGTCGCCATTATCGAGGACGATGCTGGTGGTGGTGTAGGGGACCTCTCTCATCTTGCCGGTGAGCGGGTTGATGGTCGGGATATAGACCACGTCGAAGGAGGTGACGTAGCCTCCCGGGCCGAGCTCGACCCACTCGCTGACCTCGACGTCGCACTCGGCGCAGACGATGCGGGGCGGGATCTGGGTGCGGCCGCACTGGGGGCACTTGTTGCCCATGATCTTCTTCTCGTCGCGGAGCGCGGTTAGGAATCGTCCCATGGTCTGCCCGGTGGAGAACGTCTGCGGGATGGAGCACAGCTCCGGGACAACGATCAGCTCGACGGTTTTTTCCGGTTTGTCGCTCATGGTCACAACTCCTTCGTGAAAAGCAGCATCACGGTCCAGAGGGTTCCGCCGAAGCCGGAGGACATGGCGGTCTTCACGTCCTTGGGCACCTGGTGCTCGCCGGCGTCGCCGCGCACCTGGAGGCAGACCTCGGCCGCCCGGATCAGCGCGGTGGCCCCGATGGGGTTGGTGCTGGTCACTCCGCCGGACGGATTGATCGGCCACTTGCCCTCGATCCCGAAGTCGCCGCGCTCAACCATTTCGAGCACGGTCTTTCGGGCCAGTCCCGTAAACTCGCAGGTCCAGTCCATCTCCCACCACGACGACGGCTCGTACATCTCGAACACGTCAATCTGGTTCAAGGGATCGGTGATGTTGTTGCGCGCGTAGAGCTTTTTGGCGGCCACGGAATGGGTCATGGACTGGGGCCTTGGCGAGCCGCGGTGGAAGGTCTCCTCTCGATGCACCGTGACGTGGTCCTTGACCCACACCGGCTTTTGCGGGTTCTTTTTGGCCTTTTCCTCGGAGGTGAAGATCACGGCGCACGCCCCGTTCGACTCCGGGCACATGTGCAGGAGCCGCAAAGGATACGCGAGCAGGCGCGAGTTCATCACGTCTTCCTCGGTGATGTTGAGCCGGAGGTGCGCGTTTGGGTTGCGGCAGGCGTTTTTCGCGGCCTTGACCCTGGTCTTGGCCGCGGCCCATTCCGCGCGCTCGCCAAACTCGTTGACCCAGATCAGCCCGGTGGCGCCGGTGATGGCCCCGGTCTGGATCTCGCGTCCCCACAGCGGGTCGGCCATGGCGGTGATGCCGGTGGTGGTCTGGCCTTCCTCCTGCTTCTCGAAGCCCACCGCCATCACGGTGTCGTAGAGCCCGGAGGCCACCAAGTTGACGGCGGAGCAGGCCAGGGTGGAGCCGGTGCTCCCGCCGGTGGTGATGCGGAAGCCGGACTTCATGGCCCCGCCGTCGCCCATGGTGTGCCACATGTCCGGCTGGTGGATGCCCTCGAACAGCTCCATGTTGCCGTGGACAATGCAGTCCACGTCCTTCAAAGCCAGGCGGGAATCCTTGAGCGCGTCCGCCACCGCCTCCCACACCAGCTCCGGCTCGTTAACGTCCGAGCGGTGGCCGCGGTGCTTGGACTGCCCGACCCCCGTCACGGCGACCCTTCTATTCATTACCTTCCTCCTTTTATGAGGCTACTGCTTACAAAAAACGACGGTAAAGGATTAGCCGCAGATGAACGCAGATAAACGCGGATGAAAGACAATCAAAAAGAAAGAAACCGGAAGCAACAAGTCGGCCTCTCTCTAATAAATGATTTCTTCTATCTTTCTTATCTGTGTTCATCTGCGTTCATCTGCGGCTAAAATTTTTCTTCTCCCATTCTCACGCTGATTGTATTGCGAAGCGCATCACGCGGAAAACACCATCACCGAGTGGTGCTGCGCCGCCGGTCCGGTCGCGCCCTGCGCCAGCGCCCGCTTGATGCCGGCCACCTGGCGCGGCCCGGCCTCGCCGCGGAGCTGCAGAAAGCACTCGGCCGCGCGGGCCAGGCCGCCCAGCATCAGCGGGTTCCCCGAGAGCATGCCGCCGGAGACGTTCACCGGCATGACCCCGCCCAGGTCCGTGTCCCCGGCCTCGATCCGCTTGCCGGCCGTGCCGTCGGGGAACAGGCCCAGGCACTCGAGCCAGAGCAGCTCCTGGTAACTGTACTGCGCCGCGATCTCGATCAGGTCCAGGTCCTTGGCCGCGTCCTTGATCCCGGCCATGCGATAGGCCTTGCGCGCCGCCTCCCGCAACGCCGCGTCGTCACGAAGCGCACGGTCGCCCAGGTAAAACGAGTTGTAGCAGTTGCCCGCGCCCTCGATGCACACCGGCTTCCTGGTGATCTTTTTCGCCCGCTCCTCCGTGGTCACGATCATGGCGATGGCGCCGTCGGATACCGGGTACACGTCCAGGTCCTTGAGCGGATCGCACAGGTAGCGCGAGCCCATCACCTGCTCGACCGTCACCGGCTGGCGCTCCTGGGCCTTGGAGTTTTTGGCCGCGTGCCTGCGGTCGCGAACCACGGCCGCCGCGCACTGCTCCTCGCTGGACCCGCTGTGGTGCAGATACGAGCGGGCCTGCAACGCGGCGGCGTTCAGGTAGTCCAGGCCCACGCCGCGCTGGAAGATGGGGTCAAAGGCGGCGTGGGTGATCATGTTGCGCGACGCCGACTGGCTCTCCTTGCTGTGCGCGGCCACGATGGTGATCTCGCTGTGGCCGGAGAGCACGCACGCCGCCGCGTAAAACAGCGCCTGCAGCCCGTCCTGCGACACCTTCTCCTCCCCGCTCATCTGCGCGCCCACGATGTCGCCCGCGCAGGCGTCGGAAATGGTCCGCGCGTCGAAAAAGTCGTCGGAGCAGGTCACCGCGTTGTCAATGTGGCCCGGCTTATGATAGTCGAGACCGGTCTGCTCCCGGACCTCCTTCACCACCTCCCACAACATCTCCTGGACCCGCTCCGAGCCCTTCTTCGGCTCAAAGCGCGTCTGCGCCATCGCCACGATGGCCGCTCTTCCACTCATGTCATTCCTCCCGGATGGTTACTGTCAAAACAAGGACTCCTGAAACATCGCTCCCGCGTGGTCCCCGTCAAAATCATAGCAAATGAATTTTGCGGAAGCAAATAAAATAGCGTTGACGCCATGCGCCGGATGCGCAATAATCAGGGACGGCGATCCATTTCCGGCAAGGAGGAAAAATCATGAGGCATGGGCGGATGGTAGTGGTGCTGGCAGCGGCGATCATGGTGGCGCTGATGGGCGCGGCGGCGCCGCCGGGGGCGGGCATCAGCGGGCCGCGCGTGGGCCTCCAGGCTTATGGCGACCTGTTCGGCCTGTGCTTCTGGCACGACGGGCTCCACGCCGGACAATCGTCTTCCCACGACGAGAATGACCGCAACATTGACCTCATGCACTTCCACGGCACCTACAAGCGCGGCAAGGTCCTGGCCCGGATCACGGGCCCGGGAGTGGTCTATCGTATCTGGTCGGCCGGGCCCACCGGCACGCTCAAGTTCTACGCCGACGGCGCGGACCAGCCGGTGGTCGCGTGCGGCTTCAAGGAGTACCTCGCCGGCGAGTGCGCGGCCGACCAGGCCTTCGCCGTGGGCCGCTACGCCAACTACACCCCCGTGCCCTTCAAGCAATCGCTGATCGTCACCGCGGAGAAGTTCAAGCCGGAAGGCGCGTATTACCAGATCACCTACATGACGTACGACCAGGAGCCCGGCATCGAGACCGTCACGGCGGCGGGCCCGGCGGGCGACCCGGACGAGTTGGCCGCGGCCCGTGAGTTCTGGGGCTCGGCCGGCCATGCGCCCGCGCGCGACCCGGGCGGCACGGCCATGGAAAACTCCTCGCTCCTCCTGCTCCATCCGGGCCGGCCGGAAACCATCACCATTGACGGCGCCGGCATGATTACGGAGCTGAAGGTGGTGGACGCGGACGACGCCATGGCGACGTTGGAAGAGGTCCGGATGCGCGTCTTCCATGACGGCTCGAACGAGGCCGCGGTGGACTCGCCGGTTGACGCCTTCTTCGGCAACCGCTTTGACCCGCGCAAGAACGGCAGGGACGGGGCCTACGAGCTGATCGCGGTCTCGGCCACCGCCCAAGGCTACTCCTCCCGCTGGCCCATGCCCTTTGCCCAGGGCATGAAGCTCACCTTCGAGAACACCGGCGGCGGCGACCGGCGGATCCGGGTGTCGGCCGGCCGGCGCGCGTTCGACATGCTGCCGCAAAACGCCATGCGCTTCCACGCGCTCTACCGCGAGAACGATTACCCGGACGAGCTGACCAAAGACAAGGTGTATGGGCTTAATTACCAGGTGGACCAGAGTACGAATTACGTGGTGCTGGACCGCGGCGGCATGGGGTATTACGTGGGCTGCTTTCTGTTCGTGCGCAGCCTGGGCACGCTGTGGTGGGGCGAGGGCGACGAGATGATCTGGGTGGACGGCGGCGATCAGGCGCTGATCCGGGGCACGGGCACGGAGGACGAGTTCAACTGGTCGTTCGGGTTCGAGGAGAACCGGTATCCGGTTTCGGGCGCCCTGCTCTGCCCGCATCTCAAGATGCGCGCGGCGCAGACCACGCTGGGATACAACGTGCTCTACCGCTTTCGGCCGGGCGACTTGGTGCCGTTCCGCGAGCGGATCAAGGTGACCTACGAGCGGCTCGGCAACACCACCGGCTGGGTTGACCGCTACCCGGGCTCGCTGGCCAACGTGTCGCACAGCCGCGGCGACGATTATCGCAGCGTGGCCTTCTGGTACGAGAGGCCGTGACCATCAATCGGAATCGGAGAAATTCAAGGATGAGCGAGTGCAACATTAATGAGGAAAAGAGCGGGCTCTCCTTTCGGACCCAGCTCGCGGTGTTCGGGGTGATCCTGGTCCTGGTCGTGGCCCTGCCGGTGCTGGTGCTGGAGGTGGGAAGGCCGTGGCAGGCCCTCGACTCCCTGATCGGCCAGGCCCGCACCGTGCTCGCCGGCGTCAAGAGCGGCTTCACCCAGTCCGAGCTCGAGCGCATGGACCGCTTCGCCCTGCAAATCCCGGCCGCGGCCCAGGGCTACGACGAGGACAGCCTGATCTGGACGTTTAACCTGCTCCTCGAAAAAAACGAGCTGCCGCCGGAAGAGGAAATGAGGAAGGCGCTTTCGGAAGCGGAGGCGGACACCGCCGACTTTGATTACGGCAAGGCGCGCGGGGCGTTTGCCTTCTGGCGGGCGCGGTTCGCCGCGGAGCCGGGGCTGCTCGACCTGTTCCGGAAATACAAGGCCCGCATCATCGAGACCAAGGAATTCTCGCGCCGGGCCGGGCTCGACCTCTCCGACATCTACGTCATGGTGGACGACGGCAAGACCTTTGCCTTCCTGATTGACGGCTTTGACTGGACCGACAGCACCTACCCCGGCTATCCCTACGACGTGAACCAGCACGGCGACCAGTACTGGAGAGGATACCTGCAAAGCGGGCCCGGCTATTACAATAACCCGCGCCACTATTACCTTAGCGTATTCCCGAAGTTCGACACCGACCAGTGGGGCACGTGGTTCACGGTGTGGCTCGCCTCGGAGGCCGGCGGCTTCTATAACGCCTTCTCCATAGACCTCGACGCCGGCCGCGTCAAGCGCATGATGTGGGAGGTCGGCGGCGCCATCATCGTGATCGCCCTGCTCACCGGCCTGATCATCACCCTGATCACCAGCGCGCTCAGCCGGCGGATCTCGCAGCCGATCCGCGGCCTGGTGGAGGGCACCGAGGCCGTGATCCGGCAGGATTACGATCACGTCATCACCAGCGGGGGCGCCGCCGAGTTCCAGAAGCTGATCGCGGTCTTCAACGACATGGTGAAGGGGCTCAAGGAGCGCTTCAACATGAAGCAGACGCTGGAGAAGCTCCTGTCCAAGGAGCTGGCCGAGCAGGTGGCCAAGCACGGCCTGGTGCTCGGCGGCCGGCGGGTGGACATCACCAACCTCTTCACCGACTTCGCCGGCTTCTCCTTCATCACCCAGCGCATGAGGCCGGAGGAAGTGGTGGGCATGCTCAACGATTATTTCAACGAGCTGATCCCCGTCATCAAGAAGTGGGGAGGGCTGCCCGACAAGTACATCGGAGACGCCATTGTCGCCATCTTCGGCGCGCCCGTGGTCCTGGACAACCATGCCGAGAGCGCGGTGGCCGCCGCCATCGAGATGCAGCTCACCATTCGCCGCATCAATGAAAAAAGAAAAAACGAGGGCAAGACGATACTGGAAATGAGGATCGGACTCAACTCCGGCGACGTCATCGCCGGGGCCATTGGCTCCGACATGAAGCTCGAATACACCACCATCGGCGAGACCACCAACCTCGCCAACCGCATGGAGTCAGCCGCCGAGATCGGACACGTCCGCATGACCGAGAACACCTACGAAAAAGTCAAGCGCATCTTCTTCGAGGGCGTGAACATATCCATCGAACCCCAGTTTATGCAGGTCAAGGGCTACGAGCACCCGGTCGCAACTTACAGCATCCAAGTCGCCGACCTCGTCATCAAGAAAAATGAGCACCCCACCGGCCCGCCCGATTATTACATCTATGAAAAGACCGACCGCGGACTCAAGCACTCGGCCGCCGACGTCCACCCCGCGCCGCCGTCGCCGTTCACCAAGACCATCAAATTCCCCGGCGGATGATCGCGGATCGTGGTCAGCCGAGGCCAAAGGCTCAGCCCAAGGCCGCCTCGTTGAGGGTCATCAGCTTCGCCCGCTCCGGCTTGACCGCGCCCGTGTCCAAATAATATTTCACGGCCTTGCCGATGGCGATGCGGAAGTCGTTCCGGGGGAGATCCAGCTCGGTCGTGGCCTTGGTCAGGTCCGCGAATTCCTTGTAGGAGAGGTGGAGCGCCTGCTCGACCGCGGCCAGCGGCTCCTTCTTGGTCACGTTGGCGATGGCTTCGTTCACCTCCGCCACCAGCCGGACCACCAGCTTGGGCATTTTCACGCGCGGGGCCTCAAGGCCCGTCATCTGGGCGATGGCCGTGAAGAAGTCCTTGAGATAGAGGTTACGGTTGCCCAGGATGTAGCGCTCCCCCACCCTGCCCTTTTTCTCGGCGAGCACGAAGCCCCGGGCCAAGTCGTCCACGTCAATCACGTTGATGCCCACGTCCACGTACGCGAACATCTTGCCGTTCAGAAAATCCAGGATGGTGCGCCCGGTCGGCGTCGGCACCCAGTCGCCCACCCCGATGGGAGACGACGGGTTCACGATCACCACCGGCAGCTTTTTCGACCACTCCTTCGCGATCAGCTCGCTCCGGTACTTGCTCTCGCGGTAGGGCTGGCGCTTGAGGTCCTCCTCGCGCGGATAGTCGTCCTCGTTGCTCGGCCGGTCCGGGAAAAAACCCACCGCGGAGATGGAGCTGGTGTGGATGATCCGGCTTAGCTCTCGCTTCGCCGCGGCCTCCATGATGTTCCTCGTGCCCTCGATGTTCACGCGCCGGATGAAGTCCGCGCCCTTCGGGTGCCAGTGCGCGTAGATCGAGGCCACGTGATAGAGCTTGTCGCAGCCCTCCAGCGCGCGGTGGAGCGAGTCCGGGTCCAAGAGATCGCCCTGCACTATCTCCACGTCCAGGCCCTTCAAGTTGCGGTTGTCGCGGCGGTGCGCCATGGCCTTGACCGCCTGGCCGTCCGCCAGCAACTCCCGCGCCACCGCCGACCCGATCAGGCCCGCCGCCCCGGTCACCAGAGTTTTCATCCCGGCCCTCCTTTGCCCCGCGCCATAGCGTATCTTATAATTTAAATATGGAGGGCTTCAAGCCGAAGCGAAAAAATCATGAGCGAGGTAATAGTCAGCGGGGCCAAGATTTTTATATTACTCTTCGCGATCATTGACCCGTTCGGCAGCGTACCGCTGTTCCTGAGCATGACCGCGCGGGACGACGAGAAGGCGCGGCGAAGGATGGCGGGCAAGGCCTGCGTGGTGGCGCTCGCGGTGCTCACCATGTTCGCGGTGTTCGGCGACCGGATCCTGCAACTGTTCAGCGTGGACGTGCCCGCGTTCGAGGTGGCCGGCGGGATCGTGCTCGCGATGACGGCGCTGCCCATGCTGGCGGCCGCCAGGATCGGCGCGCGCATCCTGCCCAGCGAGGAAGAGGAAGGAGAGGAAAAGGCCGACATCTCCATCGTGCCGCTGGCCATCCCGCTGCTCTCCGGGCCCGGCGCCATCACCGCCGTGATCGCGCTCACCCAGCAGGCCCCTCCTCCCGCGCCGCCGCTCCTCGTCATCCTCTGCGCCGCCCTCGCCCTCGCCGCCACCTTCATCATCCTCCGAGCGTCCTCCCGCCTAGCCTCCATCCTCGGCGCCACCGGCGTCAACGTCCTCACCCGCATCTCCGGACTCATCATCCTCGTCGTCGCCGTCCAGTTCATCCTGGAGGGCGCAAAGGCGTTTTTTGCCGCACATTGAGGTATAATTAAACGCGGAGACGCAGAGGACTCAAAGCTATGAAGAAAAGAAAGTGCAAGAAAGACGTGCTCATTGATGAAATCAGGGCCGTGCGCCACCAAATCTCGGAAGAATTTGGCCACGATACGGCGGCGTTAGTGGATTATTACCGGCAACTGGGAAAAAAATACAAAGGCCGATTTGTGGGAGATTCAGAGCCTTCCGAACCAAGTGACCGGGTGCAAAATGAAAAAGGCGAGAGACCGCCTTCCTGAGCCCGCGGCGGATGGATTTATCTCCGGCTGCCAGACGGGTCAGTCGCAGGTCGCTTTACGCGTGGCTCATCCACTCCTCGGGCGAACCCGGGACTCGGCCTTCAGGGTGAGGATTCATAAACGAGCCTTCCCGCGCGCGCGGCCTCGCGATAGATCAGGCCCGGCCGGTCCTTTAATTGCTCCCATTGCGAGCGGGGCACCACCAGAATATCCATGGGCATGGAGATTCCGCGCAAGGACCGGCGGAGGCGGACGCTTTCCTTGCGCGGGTTGTCAACATCATCGCCGGTAATGACCAGGATATCCAGGTCGCTGTCGGCGCCGGCCGTTTTTCGCATGTAGGAACCAAACAAGATTATCCGGAGCGGCTTCGCGGCCTCGATGATTCTCCGGACCGCCGACTCAACTTTTTCCGGCGTTACCGTCCAATCGTATGTCCTTTGCGCCTCCATATCATAAGGGTATCACGGGCGCTTGAAAGGTGTCAATGAAATGGCAAGGCATAATGCGGAAAAAATCCCGACCCTGTTCGATGGCGCACAGAGGCCACAGGTTAATGGGAGCGGGAACGTTCGCGGTCATGGTAAAATTTGATTTGCTCCTCCGGGGACAGGTCCTTGGTCTGGAGGTAGTGCATCAGGCGCACGAAGTGGATTTCCTGCATCATTTCATCGTCGGGGAATTCCTCGCGGACTTCGTTCCAGAGTTGCTTCTTCTGCTCTTCGGTTATCTCAATCATTTCCGAGGCCTCCTATAATTCCGGAGGAGAGACAATCTCAACCGGTCCGAACCCGCGAAGTGAATTCACGAGATTAATCTCGCGACGGGTCTTAATCCTGACCAGATGTTGAAAGTTCCAACTAATAATATAGCCGATCCCGTTGGCCACGGCAATCGCCGCGTGGTTGGCGTCGGCGATATTTCGTTCGGTGAACACTCCGTAGTTGACGTATTCCCGGGCCAGATCACGGGCTTCATCTCCGAATTCAAGCACAGTAAAATTCACGACCAGGTTCTCCATCCGTTCGCGCTTGCCGGGATCACGAGTGTCACGGATCTCCTTGATCACGATCTCGGAAATGACGGGATCATAATCTTTGATGCGGCGCTCCCAAAATGCTTTGGTCAGCCGTTGCCGATCAGGAGCACGATCGTCAAGATAAGCGCTGGGGATGGTCGTGTCCAGGTAGATTTTTGGCTTGAGCATCATTGCTCTTTAATTACACTCTTGAAGAATCCTTGTCAATGCTGATCTCAATTTGCTTAAAGCTGAAAAAACCCGCCCCTGCTCGATGGAGAACAGGGGCGGGTTTTCCGCTCTTGGGGGGGGCGACGCGTTATTCGGCGAGCATTTTCTTGAGCTCCTCGGTCATGACGGGCACGACCTTGAACAGGTCGTCCACGATTCCGTAGTCGGCTTTCTGGAAGATGGGGGCGTCGGCGTCCTTGTTGACGGCGACGATGACCTTGGAGGTCCGCATTCCGGCGAGGTGCTGGATGGCGCCGGAGATTCCGAAGGCCAGGTAGAGGGTGGGGTTGACGACCTTTCCGGTCTGCCCGACCTGCTGCGATACGTCGGCATAGCCCGAGTCCACCGCCGCGCGGGAGGCGCCCACCGCGGCGTGGATCGCGTCGGCCAGGTCCTCCAGAATCTTGAAGTTGGCCTTGTCCTTCATGCCGCGTCCGCCGGACACGATCCGCTCGGCCTCGGTGAGCTCCGGCCGCCCGGTCGCGGTCACCTTCAGCTCCTTGACCTTGGCCTTGACCGATGACACGCCCGCGTCAACCTTGACCACCGCGCCCGCGGCGTTCACTTCCGCGGCGGCCGGGAACACGTTGGGCCGGACGCTCACCATGGCGGGCGAGCTCACGGCCTCCGTCCTGGCAAAGCACTTGCCCGAGTAAACCGGCCGCTTGCAGATGACCTTGCCGCCCTCGACCTTCACGTCCACGCAGTCCGACGACAGCCCGGTGCCGAGCTTGGCCGCCGCCCGCGGCGCCAGGTCCTTGCCCGTCACCGACGCGCCCATCAGGATGAGCGCCGGGTCCGCCTGCTTGGCCGCCGCCGCCAGCGCCGCCGCGAAGCCGTCCGGAGAATAGGCCGCGAAGATGTCGGCGTCGCAGACAAATACTTTTTCGGCGCCGAACTTGCCGAGGTCCTTGGCCAGACCCTCCACGCCCTTGCCGATCACGCAGGCCGAGAGCCCGCCGCCGAGCTCTCCGGCCAGCTTCTTGCCCACGCCCAGAAGCTCGAGGGAAATCTTCCGAAGTTTCCCGTCCCTATGTTCCGCCACTATCATTACACCGCTTGCCATTTTATCCTCTCCTTGTCGCTCACGCAGTTACATCTCTTGGCGCCCGGTCAGATGACCTTGGCCTCTTCGCGCAAGAGCTTCACCACCTGCTTCACCATGTCCGCCGTCTCCTGCTCCTTGAAGACCTTGCCGGCGGCCCGCTCCGGCAGCGGCTCGTACGCCGCCACCTTGACCTTGGCCCCCGACGCGCCCACGTCCGCCGCGGACAGGCCGGCGTCGGCCATGCCCATCTTCTTGATCTCTTTCTTCTTCGCCTTCATGATGCCGGGCAGAGAGGCGTAGCGGGCCTCCTGGATCGGGTCCGACCCGTGCACCGAGCTGCCCTTGTCTATGGAGATGACCGCGGGAAGGCTGATCTCGTACGTCTCCTCCGCGCCCTCGATCTTGCGCTTGACCACCGCCGACTTGCCGTCGGCCGCGATCTCCAGAAAGCTGCACAGGGTGCACTGCGGCAGGTCCATGAACTCCGCCACCATGGCGGGGACCTGCGACATGTCCCAGTCAATGGCCTGCTTGCCGCACAGGATGATGTCGGGGCCAAGCGACTTGAGAGCCGCCGCGATGGCCTTGGCCTCGCCGGTGGCGTCGGAGCCCGCGAACGCCGGGTCATTGAGGTGCACGCCCTTGTCAATGCCCATGGCCAGCGCCGTGCGCATGGACTCGACCACCCGGTCGCCGCCCATGGTCACCACCCAGGTCTCGCCGCCGAACTTCTCCTTGAGCCGCAGCGCAACCTCCGTGGCATATTCGTCATAGGGATTCATGATCCACTTGATGTTCTGCTCGTCAATGCCCTTGCCGTCCCCCGCGATCTTGATCGTGGCTTCCGTGTCGGGGGTCTGTTTCATACATACCGCGATTTTCACTATCCGTCCTCCTTTCCTTCTAATATTATGCCTTCCAAAAGGTTAACACGACCGCTTTCATACCATGTTTTTTTATGAACCGCAGATGAACGCGGATGAACGCGGATTGATCCGGACAAGTTAATTAAATTATCCGCGTTCATCCGCGTTCATCTGCGGCGAATTAATTGACCCATTTCTACTCAAATCATGCCCTTTCAGGCCAGCCGCGCCCTTTTCAGCTTGGGCTCCGCGCGCCGGGCCTCCATACCCTTCGCGCCCGAGGTCGCCCCGTCCAGAATGAGGCGCGAGAGCTGCTCCGCGGCGCGGTCCAGGAAACCCTCGTTCTTTTTCGTGATCACCCAGTGCAGCGCGATCTCGTCCAGCGCCCCGAACACCGCCCGCTTGAAAATGCCCAGGCTGATGTCGGGCCGGAACAGCCCGCGCTTTTGCCCTTCTTTAAGGATCGCCGCGATGATGTTCAGGTACTCGACCCAGTGCCGCGGCTCGTACTCCTTCATGAACTTGTGGCTCTGCCGGAGCTCCACCTGCAAAACCTCGGCCAGCTCCCGGTGCTCCCGCAGCAGCCACAGGTGCCGCCGAATGAACGTCCGCAGCCGCTCCCGCGGGTCGTCAATCACTTCAAGCTCCGCCTCGATGTCACGGATGATCTTGTCCAGGCTCTCCTCGAAAACGCTGATCAGAATCTCGTCCTTGCTCTTGAAATAAAGGTATATCGTCCCGCTCGCGACCCCGGCCTCATCCGCGATCTCCGCGATCCGGGAGTTGTGAAACCCCTTGCGCGCGAAAACCCGCACCGCCGCTTCCAGAATCCGGTCGCGTTTGGGACCTTGACGATCAGAAGACATCTTCGAACCCGAGGGCCATCCCGGCCCCGATCACGCCCCCCAAGGCGTTCCTAAATGAACATTCATTCAGTACCACGAACCGGCGAGGATTGTCAAGAGGCGTAAGGCTTGGGGCTTGAGGCTTGAGGCTTGAGGTCTGAGGTCTGAGGCGTGACCGTCAGCTGGAGCCTCTTCCTCAAGCCCCAAGCCCCAAGCCTCAAGCCCCAAGCCCCAAGCCCCAAGCCTCAAGCCTCAAGCCTCACGCCTCAAGCCCTGTCTTGACCTAATCTCATCCCGACGCTATATTATCCCCAAGCTGTAAGGCGCCCTTAGGGGCCAAGAGGGAATCCGGTGAAAAGCCGGAGCTGACCCGCAACTGTAAGAGGGGAGCGCGGACCGAGTACGCCACTGGGCCATCCGCCTGGGAAGGCAAGGCCCGCGCCACGATCCTTAAGCCAGGAAACCTGCCTTGCGGCCAATGTCGAAGCACCTCGCGGTGAGGGAGAAGGCATTGATCCGCACCGGACACATAATCGCCCACTCCATAATTCATGGCGGCCCCCCATGCCCGGATAGCCCACATAGCTTGCTATGTGGGCGCCGCAAGGCGCGGGATGCGTCGCTCATCTCCCTCATCTTCCTCCTTCTATTATTGTGTCCGTACCACCGCGCTTGGGCCGACCCCTCTCCCGGCGACACCGCGTCCCTCGAAATGCAGCTCGACACCACCGTGGTCTTCGGCGACGAGGTCCTCTCCGAGCGCAAGGTCGAGAACCCGACCAAGTTCATGACCGTGATAGACGTGGGCGAGACCCCCGGCCGGGTCGAGACCGTGGCCGACGTGCTCCGCGACAGCGTGGGCGTGCAGATCAACAGCCTCGGCGGCCTGGGCTCCTTCTCCACCGCCTCCATCCGCGGCTCTTCCGCCAGCCAGGTCCAGGTCTTCCTCGACGGCGTGCCCATGAACCGCGCATCCTCCGGCGTCACCAACATTGCCGACCTCCCCCTCGACAACATCGCTTACATCGAGGTCTTCAGGGGCATCACCCCCGCCGACTTCGGAGCAGCCGGCATCGGCGGCGCCATCAACCTCGTCACCCGGAAAGGCGCCGAGAAGGGCGGCCAGGCCGGCCTCTCCTACGGCTCCTATCAAACTTTAAAGGCCGACGCCATGGCCTCCGGACCCGTCGGCAAAGTGAACGCCCTCGTCTTCGCCGGCCACGAATCGAGCCAGGGCGACTTCACCTATGATAATGACAACGGCACCCCCGCCAACAGCCACGACGACTTCACCGACACCCGCGTCAACAACGACTTCTCCTCCTATGACCTCACCGCGCGCCTGGCCGGCGGCGCCGAGTGGGAGCTCGCCGGCATCGCCACCGGCCATTACAAGGACCAGGGATTGCCCGGCCTTGCCGCGGCCCAGGCCCGAAGCACCCGCTATACCACCGGCCGCGCCACCCTGACGCTCTCCGCCCGCAACCGCTCCCTGCTCGATGACACGCTCGACCTCACCCTCGGCGCCGACGGGCTCTATGATGACGAGACCCTCGACGATCCCGAAGGCGAGCTCGGCGGCCAAAAGCGCAAGACCGAGAACCGCATGGCCACCGCCGGCGCCCGCGCCAAGGCCATCTGGCGCTTCGCCGGCGACGACGGCATCCTCACGACATTCACCGAGTACCGGGAGGAGTCGTTCACCCCGGTCCAGCACGTGCCCCGCCGCGAAGAAGGCAAAGAGCAGACGCGCTCCAGCCTGGCCGCCGTGGTCCAGGTCGAGCTCACCGACCCGTCCGGAAAATGGACCATCCAGCCCGCGCTCCGCCAGGAATGGTATTGGAACCGCATCTCCGGCGACCCTAACTTCTCCTGGTCCCGGGCCGCCGGCGACAACACCGACACCCTCGAACTAACCAGCCCCTCCATCGGGCTCCGCTATCGCGCCAGCGACACCCTGGTGCTCAAGGCCAACGCCGGGCGCTTCTACCGCGTGCCCACCTTTTACGAGCTCTTCGGCGACCGCGGCGTGGCCGTCGGCAACACCGGGCTTATGCCCGAGCGCGGCGTCAACTTCGACCTCGGATTCGCCTGCCGCGGCTACGGCTCCGGCCCGCTCCATGACCCGTACCTCGAATACGCCTTCTTTCAGAGCCGGGTGGACGACCTGATCCTCTTCTTCCAGAACTCGCAGCGCACCATCCGCGCCGTGAACATCGGCGCCGCCCGGGTCGGCGGCCACGAGCTCTCATTCGGATTCGGCCTCTTTGACGACTGGCGCCTCTCCGGCAACTACACCTTCCAGGCAGCAGTGGACCAGGGCGACGTCGCCTACTGGCAAGGCAACGCTTTACCGCTCCGCCCCATGCACGAGGCCTACGGACGCATCGAGTACGCGCCTGAGCGCTGGAAAGTCTGGGCCGAGGCCGACTACGTGAGCGGCAACTACTGGGACCGCGCCAACCTCTACCAGGTCCCCGACCGCCGCGTCTATAACATGGGCACTGCCGTGGACCTGTATAAAAAGAACCACGCCTCCCTGGACATCACCGTGGAAACTAAAAACCTGGCCGACGACCGCATCGCCGACGTCGCCGGATACCCGCTGCCCGGAAGGAGTTATTTCATCACCGTGCAGGGGAAATGGTGAAATGAGGCCCGCTGCTAAAACGCCCATATCATGTCAAATAATTATTTTGACAGAATTAACAGGATTTACAGGATGTCATGGAGATCTTTATTGGCTGTCCTCTTTTATCCTGTAAATCCTGTTAATCCTGTCAAAAAAGAATTATATGATTACGCAGCCCCTTATGAGGACATGAAAAAATGAGTGACAAAAAATATTTTCCTCTCTTGCTTGCCACGGCGCTCCTTATGCTCCTCTGTTCCTGCGTGGTCATGCCCGACCCCGGCGCAAACATGCCCGACAGCGGCCCGATTCCAGTGCAGGGCGACACCGGCCCCAACCCGCCGCAATACGCCGCCTTGGTCGCCACCACCGACTACTCGCTCACCGGCGGCTTCGGCGTCATCTCCCTCGACACCCGGCAGGCCTACCTGCCCGACCCCCAATTCGCCGCCGACGCCGTCAGCCCCGACCCCGTCGCCGCCGCCTTCGGCGGCTACGTCTTCGTCATCAACCGCTTCACCTACGACAACATCACCGTGCTCGACCAGCGCTTCAAACTGGTCAGACAGTACTCGCTCCCCGACACCGGCTGCGGCTTCGCCGTGAACCCGCAGGACCTGGCGTTCGTGAGCGAGAGCAAGGCCTACCTCTCCCGCTACGAATGCCGCGGCCTCTGGATCATCAATCCCTTGACCGGCGCTTTCCTCGGATCCATTGACCTCACCGCCGCCGGATACGGCGGCCCCGACGGAATCCCCGAAATGAGCGGACTCCTCATCCACGGCTCCACCCTCTACGTCGCCGTGCAAAACCTCGACCGCCGCAACTGGCAGCCCAGCGCACAGAGCTGGCTCGTCATGGTAAACACAACCACCGACACCCTGGCCGGAGACGTCCCGCTCCTCGGCAAGAACCCGTCCACCGACGTGGTCTATGATCCGTCGCTCGGCCGCATCCTGGTGGGAGACGCCGGAGTGGTCTCCGCGATCGGCGACGGCGGCATCGAGGCCATTGACCCGGCCACCGGAACCTCCGAAGGATTCATCATTGACGAGACCGCGCTCGGCGGAAACATCGGCGACTTCGCCATCGCCTCCGCGACCAAGGGCTACGCCACCGTCACCGACGCCTCCTTCCATTCCCTGCTCGTCGCCTTTGATCCGGGAACCGGGCTCCGCGACCCCGCGCCGCTGTACTCCGCCGCCTCCGGCTTCACGCTGTGGGACCTCGCACTCAACGACCGCGGCGAGCTCTACCTCTGCGACCGCTCCGCCACCGCCCCCGGAATCGTCATCATTGACACCAGCACCGACACCCTCGTCACCCCGTCCCCCATCAACCTCTGGCTCCCACCCTTCTCCATCGTCTTCCTCAAGTAGGGGCAGGCTCCGGTGCCTGCCCGCCGCTGTTTTAAAGTTCGGCGGCACGACGCCGCTTTCATTGTCGCCGCAAACGAAAAAGCTCCAACTTTAACCGCAGAGACGCAGAGAACGCGGAGAAGAAAATATTCTTTATTTTCTCTGCGCTCTTTGCGTCTCTGCGGTTTCATCGAACTCTGATGGAGCATGAGCTCCAATGAAAGCGGCGTCGTGCCGCCGCACTCCAAATTCTGACCGTCCCCCCGCTTCCATTGTGTTCCCGTGCCGATTGCGCAATAATTATTTTCCGGGAGGACCCGCGATGAAACACCCGACCTGCAACCGCAGGCAAGCGCTCCGGACCATGGCCGCCGGCGCCGCCGCCGGGGCCGCGCTCCCGCTCCTGGGCTCCGGAGCGGCCGGCGCCCGCCCCAACATCATCTTCATCCTCACCGACGACCACCGCTGGGACGCCTTCGGCTTCATGGACAAGCCCTGGCTCAAGACCCCCAACATGGACCGCATCGCGCGCGAGGGCGTGCACTTCAAGAACTCGTTCGTCACCACCTCATTGTGCAGCCCCTCCCGCGCTTCTTTCCTCACCGGCCAGTACGCCCGATGCCACGGCGTGGTCAACAACCTCACCCCCTGGAACAAGAAGAACGTGACTTTCCTCGAGCTGCTCCACGGCCAGGGATATAACACCGCCTTCATCGGCAAGTGGCACATGCCGGGCAAAACAGTTCCCGACCTGGTCGGCGAGGGCAAGCTTGATCGAATGGTTTCCTTCTCTATCGGCCTGGGTCAGGGCGTTTATGAAGATTGTCCGCTGGTCGTGGACGGCAAGGACGTAAAAAGTTCGGGCTACCTCACGGACATTCTCACTTCATACGCGCTGGAATTTCTGGACCGGCCCCGGCCCGGGCCTTTCTGCCTCTATCTTTCCCACAAGGCGGTCCATAATAATTTCATCCCGCCCGAGCGGTATCGGGGAAAGCTGGCCGGCGCCCCCTTGCATCCCATGGAGGAGCAGACTCGCGCTTACCTCATGAGCGGCATCCTCGTGCCGCAGCTCATCCATTTCCAGAAGGGCCAGCAGCGCTATTACGAGGCGCTGATGGGGGTGGACGACAGCGTCGGCGCCGTGCTCAAGCTCCTCGATGACAAGCGCTGGGCGGAGAATACGCTCATCGTCTATGGCAGCGACAACGGATACCTCTGGGGCGAGCACGGCCTGATTGACAAGCGGCTGGCCTACGAGGAGAGTATCCGGGTTCCGCACCTGCTGCGCTGGCCCCGGCTGGCGCCTGAAGGCGGGATCAAGGCCGGGCAAATGGTCCTGAACATAGACCTCAATCCGACCCTGCTCACGGCCGCGGGCATCCCGGTCCCGGGCTGGGTCCAGGGCCGGAGTTACCTCGAATTTCTGGACCCGGCCCGGCATTTGCCCGGCCGCGGCTCCTGGCTCTACGAGTACAGAGAGGACCCCGGTTTTCCCCCCGCCTCCAACATCAAGGCCGTGCGCACCAGGGACTGGAAGCTCATCACCTATCCCGGGGCCGCCGGTCCCGTTTTCAAGGACGAGCTGTATCATCTGGCCGACGACCCGGGCGAACGCAACGACCTGGCCGACGATCCGGCCCGGGCCAGGAAGAAAAACGAGCTCGCCGCGGAGCTCGCCCGGCTGGACCGCGAACTCACCTGTCAATCCGGATAAATTAGAAAGGGAGGACATACTTGTCCAAAATAGACATTAAGAAAAACGCCAAGACGCCAAGAGCGCCAAGGTTCGCCAAGTAAAACCGGATGTTTCTTGGCGGCAAGTCTCGGAAAAAGACGCATCGCCTTGACTCCAACCTGCTTGGCGAACCAGCTAACGGGAGCGCCAAGAAAGATTAAACTGCCGGGAGGCCGGCTTGAGAATTTAATAAAAACATCGCCCTTGGCGTTCTTGGCGTCTTGGCGTTTTTCTTGTGCCTTTATTTTGGACCGCACTGAAGGGAGGACTTTGCGCCATGAAGACATTCAACCGCCGCCAGGCGCTGCAAACCATGGCCGCCGGCGCCGCCGCCGGGGCCCTGGCCGGAAGACGAGCCTTGGCCGGCGCCGCCCGCCCCAACATCATCTTCATCCTCACCGACGACCACCGCTACGACGCCTTCGGCTTCATGGACAAGCCCTGGCTCAAGACCCCCAACCTGGACCGCATCGCGGCCGAGGGCGCGCACTTCAAAAACTCGTTCGTCACCACCTCCCTGTGCAGCCCCTCCCGCGCGTCGTTCCTCACCGGCCGGTATGCCCATTGCCACGGGGTCATGAACAACCTGACGCCGTGGCGCGATTCCAACGTCACGTTCCTCGAGATCCTCCACGGCCAGGGCTACGACACCGCCTTCATCGGCAAGTGGCACATGCCGGGCAAGGGCGTGCCCGACCTGGCCGGACAGGGCAAGGCGGACCGCATGGTCTCCTTCAACTTCGTCGGCGGACAGGGCGTGTACAACGACTGCCCGCTGGTGGTGGACGGCAAGGACACGAAGCGCAAGGGCTACATCACCGACGTGCTCACGCAATACGCGCTGGAATTCATGAACCGGCCCCGCTCCCGCCCCTTCTGCCTCTACCTCTCCCACAAGGCCGTGCACTACGACTTCGTCCCGCCCGACAAGTACAAGGGCGCGCTCAAGGACGCGCCGCTGCATGAGATGGAGCAAAACGAGCGCGACTATCCC
The DNA here is from genome assembly GCA_035527835.1 of bacterium. Lineage (GTDB taxonomy): Bacteria > RBG-13-61-14 > RBG-13-61-14 > RBG-13-61-14 > DATKZS01 > DATKZS01. The sequence goes on along the minus strand of DATKZS010000184.1, from coordinate 9,609 downwards.
ATGGGCCTGATCCACGTGCCCCAGCTCGCCAAGTTCAAAGAGGGCCAGCAGGGCTATTACGAGGCGCTGATGGGAGTGGACGACAGCGTGGGCGCCGTGCTCAAGTTTCTTGACGACAAGGGCCTCGCCGAGAACACGCTGATCGTTTACGCCGGCGACAACGGCTATGCCTGGGGCGAGCACGGGCTCATTGACAAGCGCTACGCCTATGACGAGAGCATGAGGATACCGCACCTCATGCGCTATCCGCGGCTCGTACCCGGCGGCGGAAAAGCAGTGGACCAGATGGTCCTCAACATTGACCTCAACCCCACCATCCTTTCCGCCGCCGGAGTCGCCGTCCCCACCGCCGTGCAGGGCAAGAGCTGCCTGGAACTCGTTCAAGGAAAAAGCGATCAGTGGCGCGCGTCGTTCCTCTACGAATACTTCAAGGACCCCGGCTTCCCGCATCCGCCCATCCGCGCCGTGCGCACCGAGGACTGGAAGCTCGTCACCTATCCGGGCAGCGAAAAAAGGTTCCCCGACGAGATGTACCACCTCGCCGCGGACCCGGCCGAGCGCCATGACCTCGCCGCCGATCCCGCCGCGGCCGGTAAAAAGGCCGAGCTCGCCGCGGAACTGAAGCGGCTTATCGAGGAAACGGCGTGTTAGACAAGGGCCATACCCCCCGCTGGCAGATCAACCTCACCAAGCTCTCGCCCGTGAAAATATTCCTCAGCGCGGCCAGGGAAAAATACGTGACCGGCCGCGGGCCCATGTCCCGCCGCGAGCGCGTGGTGCGGGCGCTCGAGTTCAAGGCCCCGGACCGCGTGCCCCACCAGAAAAAGGACTTCTGGTTCCTCTTCCACGTGCCGCCCCGCTCCTGGCAGCCGCCGGCGGATTATTACCCCTACGTCCATCCCGGCATGGTCGCCACCCGCGCCTGGAAATGGGCAAAGCGGCCGGGCGCGAAGTGGCTTCAAGAGGACCGCATCGCCATTGACGAGTTCGGCACGGTATGGAAGGCCTCCGGCCGCACCAGCCTGGGCGAGACCGTGAAGGGCCCGCTCCAGGACGGATGGCGCCTGCTCGATGATTACCGCCTGCCCGACATGAAGGACTGGGGCCGCTTCGCCCAGGCCGCCGCGCTCAGCAAGTGGCTCCAGGGCGACCGCTACCGCCTCGGCGTGGACGGCAACTCGATCCGCGAGCGCTTCCAGTACCTGCGCGGCTTCGAGAACGCCATGACCGACATGGTCCTCCATCCCGACGAATCCGCGCATCTCCTCGACATGATTACCGACATGACTCTTGACATCGTCGAGAACTTCCATAAGGCCGGCGCCGACGGCTTCATGCTGGTGGACGACTGGGGATCGCAGGACCGCGCCCTGATCTCGCCCCGCCACTTCGAGCAGTTCTTCCTGCCCCGCTACCGGCGCGTCACCCGCCGCTGCCACGAACTCGGGATGCACTGCGGCATGCACTCCTGCGGCGACATCAAGGCGCTCCTGCCCCTCATGATCGAGGCGGGACTCGAATTCATCCAGCTCGACAGCCCGGAGATGTGCGGCCTCGACTGGCTCGCCCAAAACGTCGCCGGCAAGATCTGCATCTTCGCCGCTGTGGACATCCAGCAGGTCTATCCGACCAACGACCCCGCCATGGTCGAGCGCTACGTCAAAGACCTGATCCTGAAGCTGGGGGACCACAACGGCGGCCTCGTGGGCTGGCCCTACGCCGAGCCCTGGGTCATCGAGGTCGGAGTCAAGACCGTCCGCCTCGAGGAAAAGCTCTTCCGAAAATACGGCCGCTATCCCCTCGACCTCGCCGCGCTCAAGTAATCAAGCGAAGAATTCACCGCCAAGACGCCAAGACCGCCAAGAAAAATATTAAAAAAAATAATTTTTCTCTTTCCGGTCTTGGCGAACTCGGTGTCTTGGCGGTTACTCTTACTCTAATGACTCGACCCCTCCTTGCCGTTTTTGCGGCCCCGGTGTTAAAATAAAACCTCACGGAAGGACCATGAAATGCGTGTTACGATTCTAGGATGCGGCACCTCCACCGGCGTGCCCGTGATCGGATGCCCCTGCGACGTGTGCGGAAGCGGCGACCCCCGCAACCAGCGCACCCGCTCATCAATCGCCGTCGCGCAAAACGGCTTCTCCATCCTCGTGGACACCGCCCCCGACCTCCGCTTCCAGGCCCTTGCCGTCGGGCTCACCCGCGTGGACGCCGCCCTCTTCACCCACGACCACGCCGACCACATCTTCGGGCTCGACGAGCTGCGCACCTTTAACTTCGTCATGGGCCGGCCCATCCCCATTTACGGCAGCCAAAGGGTCATCGAGCGCATCAAGACCGTGTTCAGCTACATCTGGGACCCGGACGCCCCCAAGGGCGGAGGCCTGCCCATGATCGGACTCAACGTCATCGAGGGACCGCTCGAGCTCGGCGGCATCACCGTCGAGCCGCTGCCCTTGAAGCACGGCGAGACAACCATCCTGGGCTTCATGTTCAACCGCCTCCTGGCCTACATGACCGACGTCAGCGAAATCCCCGACGAGACCCTGGAAAAGGTCCGCGGCGTCCCTCTCGCCATCGTGGACGCCCTGCGCTACCGGCCCCACGTCACCCACTTTTCCGTGGACGCGGCGGTCAAGGCCGTCGAGAGCATCAAGCCCGGACGGGCCCTGCTCACCCACATGAGCCACAGCCTCGATTACCAGCGGCTCCGGGCCGACCTGCCCCCGGGCGTCGAGCCCGCATACGACGGCATGGCCATCGAGCTCGAGGAGAAAAAGCAATGATCATCGGCGTGCCCCGCGAGATCAAGACCGAGGAGTACCGGGTCGGGCTCGTGCCCTCCGGCGCCCGCGCGCTCGTCAAGGCCGGTCACGTCGTGCTGATCGAGTCCGGCGCCGGCCTCGGCTCCGGCTATCCCGACGACGAGTACGGGGCCGCCGGCGCCGAGATTCTCCCGCGCGCCCGCGAGGTCTGGGAACGCGCCGAGCTCATCGCCAAGGTCAAGGAGCCGCAAGCCCCGGAGTACGACCTGCTCCGGCCCGGCCTCGTCCTCTTCTGCTACCTCCATCTCGCGCCGCTGCCCGGACTCACTACCACGCTCACCGACCACGGCGTCATCGCCGTCGCCCTCGAAACCATCCAGACCGACGACGGCCTCCTGCCCTGCCTCAGGCCCATGAGCGAGATCGCCGGACGCATGGCCGTACAGGTCGGCGCCATTTACCTCACCCGCGACCAGGGCGGGCCCGGAATCCTCCTCGGCGGCGTGCCCGGCGTCCCGCCCTGCGAGGTCCTCGTCCTCGGCGGAGGAACCGCCGGAACCAACGCCGCCCGCCTCGCCGCCGGGATGGGAGCCCGCGTCCGCATCATGGACATCAACCTCGGACGGCTCGCCTATCTCGACGACATCTTCAACGGACGCGTCACCACCGTCATGTCCGACGAGCACAACCTCGAGCGCTACGTCCCCGAAGCCGACCTGCTCATCGGCGCCGTCCTCGTCCCCGGCGGACGAGCGCCCGTGCTCGTCACCGACGCCATGGTCCGCCGGATGCGACCCGGCTCCGTGATCGTGGACATCGCCGTGGACCAGGGAGGGTGCGTCGAGACCATCCATCCCACCACCCACGACGAACCCGTGTACCGCGTCCACGGCGTCACCCATTACGGCGTGGCCAACATGCCCGGCGCCGTGCCCCGAACCAGCACCGAGGCGCTGACCAACGCCACGCTGCCCTTTCTTATCAAGATCGCCAACAAGGGCATCAAGCAGGCCATCCTCGAATTCCCCGCCATCAGGAAGGGACTCAACGTCTACGCCCCGGCCGGCCAGCGGTGCGGCTGGGTCACCAACGAGGCCGTGGCGCAAGCGCTGGGAATGGACTGCCGGCCGCCCGACTGCGTGAGCGCGTGAGCGAGGAAAAAGTGGCGCAAAACGACAAAACCAGAAAACGCCGGATCCTGGTGGTCGAGCCCGACCGCGAGTTCTTGGGCCTGCTCCGCGACTTCTTCACCGGGCAGAAGTTCGAGGTCGAGAAGGCCGAGACCGGCGACGAGGGCATCAAGAAGGCCCGCGAGTTCGCGCCCGACGTGGTGCTGCTCTCCCGCGAGCTGCCCATGCCCGGAGGCAACCACGGCCCCGACGGGCTGCGCGTGCTCAAGGTCATCAAGCAGGACCGCAAGCTCGGCAAGATTCCCGTCATCCTGTTCTCCGCCGAAGCCGCCGAGGCCGACTTCGACCGCTACCGCAAGCTCAAGTTCACGGCCAACGACTACATCCGCAAGCCCTTCGAAGACACCGAGATCCTGCGCCGCGTCGAGAACCTCGTCGGCTTCGACCTCACCGACGACGTCAAGCGCATCAAGGCCCGCATCGAGGACGCCATGGAAGAAGATCCCATCATCAGCATCTTCGACGCCGACCCCGAAGAGCTTGGGCTAGGCTCCCGCGCCGCCAGGAACGAGGTCGCGCGACTGCTCGAACAGGTCGGACAGGAGCTCGAGCTCAACGACCAGGAAGCCGCTCCCGACGAGCAGCAGGACCTGCCCCTCACCGAGGAAAAGACCGCCGAGGCCGCTCCCGAATTGAACGGCGAGCTCGCCCGCCTCCGAGCTGAAAATCAGGCCCAGGGCCGCCGGCTCGACCGCCTCCAGAAACTCCTCGTCACCGAGCGCAAGCGCTCGCGCGACATCAAGAAGGAGTGGAAAGCCAGGCTCCAGGAAATCGCCGCCCGCCTCGCCGAAAAGGAAGAGACCGAGTCCAAAATGCGCGACGAGTTCGACGCCATGCGCATGAAATTCGCCGACCTCGAACTCGACCACACCATGGAGCTCGACCGCGTATCCGCCGAAAAAAGACGCCTCGAAGAAGACCTCGAAATGGTCAAGGAAATGCTCGAAATGTCATCCGCATACCCCCGCCAGGAAATCCTCGACGACATGAAAAAACTCCTCCGCGCCGTCTCCAAGATCATCAAGGGACTCGAAGCCGACAAGAAAAGCTGAAGGACTGCCCATAGCAAGCAGCCGACGCGCGGGTGGTGGTGATGGGTTACGGCGAAAAGCTGTTGCCCCGCAACCTCCCCCAGTTCAACCCCCGCGGCGTACCCCGCTTCACCACCAACCCCATCTACATTGACCGCGGCGGCGACGGTTACCGGGCGCCGGGGTGGGACGGGTGCGGCTACAAATAATTCGGGACAGCCACCTTTTCGGTTTGTAACTTATTAATAATTCGGGACAGCCACCTTTTCGGTTTATAACTTATTGTTTCTTTTATTTTTTATTGATACCTTTTGGCAATTGGACCTCCGGCCCACTTTGTCCTTGACCCGCCTCGCGCACCTTGGTATAATCCCCCCATGGGTCGGATCGCCAGAGTCGTGGCCCCCAAATGCCCCCACCACGTGGTCCAGCGCGGCAATAACCGCGGCCCCGTCTTCTTCTCCGACGGCGACCGCCGCCTCTACCTCGCCATCCTCGCCAGCCAGTGCCGCCGCCACGGCCTCGCCCTCCACGCCTATTGCCTCATGACCAACCACGTCCACCTCGTCGCCACCCCCCGCGACCCGGCCTCCCTCGCCAACGCCGTCGGCCGCGCCCATTGGGTCTACGCCCAGAAGCTCAACCGCCGCCTCGGCCGCTCCGGCCACCTGTGGCAGGGCCGCTTCCACTCCTGCCCCATGGACGACGCCTACTTCCTCTCCGCCATGGCCTACGTCGAGCTCAACCCCGTCCGCGCCGGCATCTGCGAATCACCAGCCGATTATGAATGGTCCACCGCCCGCGCCCACCTCGGACTCGCCAGCCCCGCCGCCATTGCAATTGATAATGCCAGGTGGGAGCGCCTCACTAGGCCAACCGGCGTTGACTGGTCCGAATACCTCAGTTCCTTCGAACCCGGCCTCGACCTCGACCACCTCCGCGCCTGCACCTCCCGCGGCCTCCCCGCCGGCCATAAATCATTCGTCAAACGCCTCGAACGCCAAACCGACCTCCCCCTCCACCCCCAACCCGTCGGCCGACCACGGAGGAGAAAAGAAATTGGAGAAATTGGGGACAGCCACCTTTTCTGATCGTAACTTATTGATTATTAAAGTTATTGTCATTACCATGCGGTAATTGCATGGTGCCATAAAATTGATATATTAAATCAATAGGTTGCCGTCCGAAAACGTGGCTGTCCCTAATTTATAATTTATCGTTTGCCGAGGAATTGGCGGCGGGGGTCGAAAATGCGGAGCAGTTTCAGCTCATCGAGCGACGGTGCCTCTACTGCAATCGGGGCCGGGGCGAATTTGAGGTCCCAGCCGCATTGGGCCTTGATCTTTTTAAGGCTGTCCTCCTTTGATATGCCCGGCTCGGCGAAGTAGTCGGTGAGGATGAGCTCGTCCGAGCCTTCCGGCTTTCTCATGACGCCGACGTCGGAGACCACGGCGCGGACGTTGTGGCCCGGGCTGGTGAGGTAGGGCAGTTTTTCCACGAAGCGGTCCCTGCCGGAGAGCGCGGTGACCAGGACCTCGCGGGCCGCGGAGCAGATGTCGTTGGCGCCGCCGGAGCCGGTGAGGTAGGCCTTGCCGGGGATCAGCGTCGAGTTGACGTTGCCGTGCTGGTCCACCTGGCCGGCGCCGATGGAGCCGATGCAGCGGTTGTCGGCGCCGCCCATGAACACGCCCATGATCGAGGGGATGCCGGTGAGCATCTTGGCGGTGGGCATGTTGCGGTAGTTGAAGATGAAGGGGTCGGCGGGCCGGGGCGCGTAGCCGTAGAGGCCGATCTCGGCCATCAGGTCCACGTCGTACCCTTCCTGCTTGAGGCGGTAGTATCCGAGCCAGGCGGCGAGGTTGGAGGCGCCGACGCCGGCCAGGATGGTGAGCAGGCCCTGCTCCTTCATGCGCTCGGCCAGGACGCGGCCGGCGGCCACCACCATCATCTCGACGGGCGAGTACTCGGGCCCGGTCGGCAGGTCCGGCGACAGCGTCAGCAGCTCGCTCTTCCACGAGTCGGGGTCGGCCTTGCCCTTGAGCGACCAGATGCGGTCCTTGCCCAGCTTCTCCAGGTAGCTCTCCCAGGTGGGGCAGTCGTCAATCCAGTCCTTCACCCACTGGTCCATGCTCTCGCGGGTCTTGCTGGCCTTCCTGATGTCCTGGACAAAATCGTAATCGTCGGCATAGGCCTCGAACTCGGGCAGCCCGCGGTTGGACACGCCGCCCGGGTGCGCGCCGAACGGGACCTCGCACACCGCCACCACCTTGTACGACGGGACCTTGCAAAGGTGCGAGTAGCGCCGCACGAACTCCGAGCTCACCACCTTCTCCACGCTCACGATCACGCCGTCCTTCGCCGCCAGCGCGCCCAGCGCGTCCTCCCCGTAGGGCGGAGTCATGATCACGTTGCCGCTCTTGTCGGCATAGGGCGCGTGCACAAAGGCCAGGTCGGGCGCGAGCGGCCGGACCATCCCGATCACGCCGCCGTGGCCGTCGTCGGTCTCGAAATAATCGCGCTGGTTGTCCGTGGCCATGGTGGAGCCGGTGATGGACTTGCACGGCAAAAACGGCAGGCCCATGGCCGCGGCGAGGAGGCGCATCGGGAGCGCCAGGATGCTCCAGTTCTCGATCTCGATCTCGCCGGATTTCCAGGCGCGGGTGATCACGGGGTTGGGGCCGGGAGTGGGATACGAGTCGCCGCAGAAGGTCGCGATTAATTTTTTGGCGAGTCCGGCGTGGACGAGGGCCACGCCGTTGGACACGAAGCCGATGCACGAAAACGTAAACCCCGGCTTCTTGCCCTTGAACTCCCGGATCAGCTCCACCACGGCGCATCCGGGCCGGTTGTGGGTGGTGACGAGGTGCAGGGTCATGCCGGGCTTGACGAAGCGCTTGATAGCGGCGGGCATGGTCATCACCTTGTCGGGGCCTTCGTCGAGCGGGAGGGGCTCGAGGAGATCAATGGCTTTCTTGAAGGGGTCGAGCATAACTTTTACCTCGCATAGTCAATTGCAATCAATTGAGCTAGTGCCATTCGTGAAACGCTCGGATGAATATTACCAGGATTTTGCACCGTGCGATATGAGTGTTTTCACTGCGGTATAGTAACCATTTTTTTCCGCGACATCTAATGGAGTTTCTCCATTATTATCTTCCACATCAATGTCGGCTCCCTTGCTTATCAAAAATTCGACAGCATTGTCGCAATACATCTTATGTCCGTCATAATAACGGCAGCAAGATTTGGCGGCGTAATGAAGAGGGGTTCGGCCCTTCCCGTCCGTACCGTTTATTTCTACTCCCCTGTACAGCATATCTTCAATATAATCAATTGGCATTTCATATTGGTGCAGCAATGTTCTTTTCTGGTCATCTTTGTCAGTATACAAAGCACCATTATCAAGCAATAAGTTTATTAAATCCAATGAATATTTAAGATTCTCGCTTAAGGCCATGTCCAGAGCCGTTCTGCCCCGCGAGTCTCTCGCATTCACATCCGCCCCTTTTTCTATCAATATTTTAATCAGCTCCAGCCTATCCGACTTCTTACGGATCTTAGGAGACCTAACAGCCGACTGCAGCAAGGTCCGCCCTGTATTTAATTTTGCCAAAGATGGCCTGAAAAAGAGATGTATTCTTACAAGAGTCAGCTTGCCATTATCTACGGCATACCTAATGCCAAGCCTATGAACCCCCTCCTTTGTAAAATCATAAGGAGTGGCAATCGCTATGTAGTCTGCAGAAGTACCAATCCAGACAGGACAATAACGGAAAAAGAGGAGCGAAACGATTGATAGAATCATATATGATAATCTCTTGTTTCTTTTTCTCTTCGAGGATTCAAGGGCAGGAAGGGCTTGAGGCAGACCAGTTCGGGGTTTGGATTGAGGGGTTGCGGTCTGGGGTGCGGGGTCGGAGGACCTTACCTTCTCTGCCTTCACTTCATCTTGTAGCTTTATTTCAATGTTACTCATCCCGGCTGGATCAGGGCTCAGACCTTTTCCCTCATGGTTCTCGTTCATTGTGCCTTTCCTCCGCTCTCCTTCAGGCGCCGCCGACAGCCGTTATCTAAGCTAGGCCACATATTGTACCCTATTTGGAAATCAGCTCAATAACGCGGCTATTGAGCATTTTTTGCATATTGTTTAGTCTGGACACCTGTCCTACCCTTGTTTTAGAGACGTGACAATTTGTCACGGTTTCATTGTCTTGCTTCTTCAGCCGCTCCTTGAGGAACAGCGCCACCTTGGTCCCCAACCCTGACGGGGTTGGACCGCAAGCGGCGGCGGGGTGCGACCCCTGCAGGGTCGGAATGCCGTCGCACGATTTTCCGGGGGTTTCACCACCCGGCTACTCACATTGTTCCCCTTCGGGGAAATACTTTGGACCACAACGAAATTATATCGTTATTGAATAAGACTTGCAATGACGAGTACCTCCCGCAGAGCGCTTTGGAGTGCGCGGGCACGACCGCGCTTTCATTGGAGTTGGGGGCGGCACAACGCCCGCATAGGCGGTATCGGAAAACGTTCGGTTCTCCCGAATGGAAAGAGCACTTGCATCCTTGAGCACGGCGGTCCTTCCCGGCGCCAATGAAAGCGCGGTCGTGCCCGCGCAC
>DATKZS010000183.1:0-19953 GCA_035527835.1 bacterium | reverse complement strand
GTCAATCTTGATTACGCCGCCGGCGCCGGGCTCCTCGCCTTCATAAACCGGGACCAGGTCCATGCCCATGGGCGACTTGCCGGGCTGGTCCGAGATATAGGTCGGGTCCATGGGCGCAACCCAGTAGAGGATCTTGCGTTCTCCTTGCGGCCCGGTCCCGGCGGCCTTCCCGGATTCCGTGCCGCCGGAGGCGGACTGATTTTTAAGCGGGACCAGGGTCATGCCGCAGATGGGGCAGTCGCCCGGCTTGTCCTGGATGACTTCAGGGTGCATGGGGCAGGTGTAGAGCGTTTCCTTGCCCTGTTCTCCCGGTGCCGCCGCGTGGCGCTCCGTCCTCCATTTTTCCAGGGCCATGCCGCCGCCGATGCCGATCAACAGCACGATCAGCAGGATGATTTTTATTTTCCAGCCCCGCTTGCCTGACGCGCTCATTCGTTCCTCCGATCTCACCATTTCCAGTAGCCGATGCCGTGCACCAGCTCGCCGCCGAAGTGCCCGGTCACCGTGACCGCGGCCATGGCGGCGAAGAGGGCGACGCGGTATAAAATTTTGAGCCGGGCGTCCTCTCTCCTGCGCCAGAGCTCGGACAGCGCCGCAGCGATGATTGTAATCACCATGGTGGTGATGCCCAAGCCCTCATGGGTCTCGACGATGTCCGCGTACGGGCCCGTGAAGTCGCTCCCATGCTCGGCGGCGGCGCCTAACAGGACCGTGGGGATCGCGGAGAGCGCGGCGATCACCACGATGAAACGGGCGGCGGCGAAATAGAATTCTTTCTTGAAGATCAGGCCGAGGATCTCGGCCAGGCCGGCGGCCATGATCAGGGCGATGGGAAAGTGCACGATCATGACGTGGAACTGGCCGAGGAAATTGATGAGGTGGTCGAGGAAGGGCGCTCCCTCCCCTCCCTCATGCGCTAATGCGCCGGCCGGCCCCGAGAGAATGGCGGCGGCAGATAATATGAGGAGCGCCGACGACGCTATAAGAATTTGCCTGCTCATGACTCTGCTCCTTTCATTATTTCATCAATGGGCTTGCCGGTGAGCATGTCGAGCTCGGCCAGGGCTTTTAGATAGCCGGACTTGAGCTCGACGAGCTGGAGCTCGAGCTTGTATAGCGTGATCTGGTTGTCGAGCATGGTCACGAAGTCCACCTTGCCCGTCTGATAGCCGGCGCGTGCGGACTCCAGGGACTTTTCGGCCTGCGGGATGATGCCGGTTTCGAGGAGCGTGATCCGCTGCCGCGCGGCACCGGCCTCGGCCAGGGCCTGGTCAACCCGGGCGATGACCTGCGTCTCCACGTCCGCGGCTGAATCCTGGGCCGCTTTTTGCCTGGCCTCTTTTTCCGCGACTTCCTGGTCCTGCTTATTTTTCTTCCATAGAGGAATGGGAATCCCGACCGAGGCGGAGAGCAGGTCGGGGGTGTCCTTGGTCATGCCTCCCGACTCGGTGTCCTGGCGGAATCCGTAGTTGACGCCGACGGTGACGTCCGGTTTCCAGGCGAGCCGCGCCAGGGCCTCTTCTTTCCGGGCCTGGTCCGCCATTGACCGCTGGGCCAGGACCATGGGGTTATTTTGCCGGGCGGCCAGGAAAAGCTCTTCGCGGCCGGGCAGCGGCGGCAGAGTGCTCGCCGGCCTCGTCCCGGCCACCGGCTGTTGCCGGTCGGCGTTAATGAGGCGGGTGAGCTCCGCGGCCTTTTGCGCGCGCCGCAGATCATACATGATCTGCTGGTCAATCATGCGCGAGAGCTCGACCTGGGCCTTGAGCACGTCCTGCTGGATGCCCATGCCCACGGCGTACCTGGCGGCGGCGATCCTGGACAACTCGCCCATCAGCTCCTTGTCGCGGTCCGTGATCGCAATGGCCCGGTCCACGAAGACGAGGTCGTAATAGGCCATGCGCACCAGCGCCACGGCCTGCTGCCTGGCCGCGGCGTCGCGGTACTCGGCCGCCTGGCTCCCCGCTTGCGCGGCCTTACTCATGTCGCCCAACTTGCCCGGGTATGGGATCGTCTGGGACACGCCCACCGCGATTTGCGTCATCGGCTCCTGGTTCAGCTTGAACGTGTCCACCGGCACGCTCATCACTCCGAGCATGAGCATCGGGTCCGGCAGCGCTCCCGCCTGCGGCACCTTCGCTTTGGCCGCGTCCACCGAAGATGAAGAGGCGGCGACGCCGGGATTGTTCCTGAGCGCCTGCTCAATCAGCGCGGGCAGGCTCAAGAATTGGTCCGCGTTCAAGGCGCCAGTTGACAGAACAACGGCCCCGGCCGCCAGCGCCGCCGCCATGATTTTTAAAATCTTCAGGCTCATACTTCCCTCCCCGCGACGAGCCAATCAATAGATAATATGTAATCACTCATTCGCCGCCGGGCCAGTCTAGGAGCTTTGATTCCTTAATGCGCGCCTCCTCCTTCCATGTTCATATGCTCCATTTTTTCATCCTGATTCATGGTGGCCGCGGTTTTTTGCTTCTCCACCAGGTTCATCCCGCAGATGGGGCATTTGCCGGGCTGGTCCGACACCACTTCCGGGTGCATCGGACAGGTGTATACCACGCCCTGCCGCGCCGCGCCGGCCGCCTGGCCGCCGGCATTGTCAACGGCAGCCGAATCCGATCGGGTGCAGCCGACCATCAACGCCCCCGCAACAGAGAGCCCGAGCACGACCACGGCCGCCATGAAGAGTTTGCCGATTCCATTCCAGGTCATTTTTTTGCCTCCTTTTAATTTTCCGGTTCACGTTGCCGGCTTTATCCTATTGATGATGGATTTGAAACAAAGTTCCATACAAAGTCAGTGAGTTAAATTAAATCAATATGTTGCGCCGGAGATCTAAGATATTACATGAAGACATTCATTCATCAAAGAAAAATATTATGCAACTGGAATTGATGCATAGAGAGGTTGGGATAATCCTTGAATCTGGTAAAACATGGTGGCGAAAAGATGACAGCTATCTTCTGGGCCCGAGCTTGAGCTCGGCATCGGAGGAGCGGACGTAGATGGGGACGAGGGTGTCAATGCGGTCGGAGTCGCCGCGTTCGAGGCGGGGGCGGGCAAGGGCGGCGATGATGGAGGCGCGGGGATACCATAGCTCTTCGGGGGCGATGGTCGCGCGGACTCCGAAGGCTTGCTCGAATTCGTGGCGGTATCGGGCCAGCGCGTCGCCGAGGAGGAGGACGGGTCCGCCGGCCATGGCGGCGATGCGCTCGGGCGTCGCGGCCACGTCATCGGAGAGGCGCGTGGCGGCCTGCCCTTCCCGCTTGAAGACGGCGGCGAAGACCTCTCCCTTTCTGGCGTCCACCACGGGCACGATGGCGCCGGGGAACGGCGCGGCGGCCAGGGCCAGGGCGTGGAGGGAGGAGACGCCGGCCACGGGCCGCGGGTTGGCGATGGCCAGGCCCTTGACAAAGGCGAGGCTCCCGCGCAGGCCGGTAAAGGATCCGGGCCCCAGGCCGATGGCGTATGCGTCCAGGGCTTCAGGCTTGAGGCCGAGGTTTTCCAAAAGGTCAGCGGCGGCGCGGGCCATGATCTCGCCGCGGCGGCGTCCGGTTTCCAGGTGAACCTCGGCGAGGACTTCCGCTCCTTGCATGACGGCGACGGAAGCGACCGAGGTGGATGTATCAAGGGCCAGGATTTTCATGGGAATATTTCGGAATAAGGAGCTTACCCGATCCCGAAGCCTTTGCCGATGGCTTTTAAAAAGTCCCACATGTTTGTCTTGTAGCGGAGGAAGTCGTTGATGGTGACCAGTCCCATGAGGAGGAAGAGGATGGCGAACCCGACGCGGAAGGTGATCTCCTTGTATTTCATGTTGATCTCTCGGCGGATGATGCCTTCCAGGGCGGTGAATATTATGTGGCCGCCGTCAAGGGGCGGGAACGGGAGCAGGTTGAGGATCCCCAGGTTGATGGTGATGAGCACGGTAAGGCCCAGGAGGGCGGTAAAGCCGGCGTGCGCTGCCCTGCTGGTGATGGCTCCGATGCCGAGGGGCCCGGACATGACCTTTGGCGATAGCTGGAGGCTGATGAGCTTCCAGAGGATGACGTAGGTCTCGGCGACCATGTTGACGCAATAAGCGCTGCCCTTGGCGATGGACTCGAGGGGCCCGTAGCTATGGAGCCGGGTTTCCTGGTAGGGCGCTATGCCGATCAGGTAGCGGTCAGCGTCTTTGTTGAACCGGGGAGTGACATGGACGTTGATGGTCTGGCCGTTGCGGGCGGCCACGACCGTGAGCTCCTTGCCGTTGCTGTTGGTGACCGCGTCCACCAGGTCGGCCCAGCCGGAGGTTTCCTTGCCGTCAATTTCCGTGATCGTGTCGCCTGGTTTGAGGCCGGCGGCCTCGGCGGGATAGCCGGCGGTCAAGGCCCCGATGCGGCTGGAGATCGGCTCGGTGATGCCGGATTCGCCGAGCGGCATCTGGGGGTCGGAATTGGTGCGCAAGTGCACGGGCAGGGACAGGCGCTGGCCCTTGCGGTCAATCGCGTAAGTGAGGGTGCGGTCGGGGTTGAGGGCCTCCTGCATGCGCAGGTCGTTGTAGGAGCTGATGCGCGTTCCGCCGATTTCGAGGATGCGGTCGCCGGGATTGATGCCGGCGGCGGCGGCCGGGGAGCCCGGCTCGATGAGTCCGGCCACCGGGGGTACTTCCAGGACGCCGAGCATGAAAATCGCCGGCGCCAGCAGAAAGGCGAACATGATGTTCATGAGCGGTCCCGCGAAAAAGACCAGGAGCTTCTGGGATGCCGGCTTGTAGATCAGGGCCTCGCGCTTGTCGGCCTCCGTGATCTCTTCGAGGGGTGTGTCCTTGTCGGCGCCCTCGGCCTCGGTGGGATCGCCGAAGAGGCGGACGTAGCCGCCGATGGGCATCCAGCCGATGCCGTACTCGGTGTGGCCGCGGGTGCGCTTGAACAGGAAGCGGCCGAAGCCGAGCTTGAAGACCAGCACGCGCACGCCGACGGCGCGGGCGGCCAGGAAATGGCCGAGCTCATGGATGAAGATCATGAACCCGAGCACGACCACGAAGGGCACGACCGTATAGCCGATAAAATCCGTGATTTGAAATAATGATCCGCCGATATTCATGGATATTAGTGTGCATCAGGGAAGCAAAAGTTTCAAGGCGGCCCGTCCCACTTTTCTCACTTTTCACACCCTTCATACCCTTCTCACCTTCTTGACGTTCCACCGCTTGTCGCCCCTGCCCTTCTGTAATAAGATCAATAGATGCCGTGAGCAGTTGGTCAAGGAGGCTTGATGATGGCGGGGAAGAAAGGCGGGCGGAAGGTGATCATCGCTCCGTCCATCCTGTCGGCGGACTTCGGCCGGCTGGCGGACGAGGTGAAGGCGGTGAGCCGGGCGGGCGCGGACTGGGTGCACGTTGACGTCATGGACGGCCGGTTCGTGCCCAACATCACCATCGGCCCCATGGTGGTCAAGGCGGTGCGGGCGGCCACGCGCCTGGTGCTGGACGTGCACCTGATGATCGTGGAGCCGGAGAAGTACATTGACGCTTTCGCGGCGGCGGGCGCGGACATCATCACGGTGCACGCGGAGGCCTGCCCGCACCTGCACCGAACAATACAGCAGATCAAGGAGGCGGGGGCCAAATTGAAGCCGGCGCGGAAAATCCGGGCCGGCGTGTCCCTGAACCCGTCCACCAGCCTGGCATCGCTCGATTACGTGCTCCCCGACCTGGACCTGGTGCTCATCATGAGCGTAAACCCCGGGTTCGGCGGGCAGAAATTCATTCCCCAGTCCCTGGAAAAAATCGCCGACCTGAAATGGCTCGCCGCCGACCAGGGCCATGACCTCGACATCGAGGTGGACGGCGGCGTCACCGTCGAGAACGTCGGGCCCATCGCGGCGGCCGGCGTCAACGCCTTTGTCGCCGGCAACACGGTGTTCAGCGCCAAGGACTACAGGAAGGTGATCGCCGCGCTGAGACGCGACGCGGAGAAAAATTACGGCTGCTGACGGGCGGCGGCGCAACCGCCACCGGTAAAAAACCGGTGGCGCGGCCAAGATCAATTATAGGTGAAAAAATGAAGCTAGCTGATTGCCAGGCCCTGGACACGCTCCCTTATTTCCAACGGGACGGCGAGGGCAAGCTCATCCTGGCCGAGGGGGTCGCGGAGCGGATCATAGATTCCCACGCGCACGTCGGTCTGAACTATCTGTTCGCGCGGCCGGTGGACCAGGACCGGGAGGACGAGGAGCCGCTGACCTTTTTCCCGGCGCGCGGCAACCCGGTGGACATGGACGTGTACTCCGCGGTCTGCTTCACCAAGGAGAACGAGAGGATCGCGCAGCGGGAGACGGTGAAGCAGGCCTACACCACGCGCGGCTTCGCGGCCACTCACACCGCGAAGAACCTGGTGAACGAGATGAAGCGGATGAGGGTGGAGAACGCGGTGATCCTGGCCGTTGATTTCCCGCTGGGCGCGCTCAGCCGGACCTCGCGCCACTTCCTCGCGGCCGCGCGCAAGTATCCGCAGCTTATCCCCTTCATCTCGGTGCACGCCTATGACCTGTTCATGGAAAGGAAGGTGCGCGCGCTGGCGGCGGCCGGGGGCAAGGGCATGAAAATCCACCCGCCCATGCAACTGGTGCGGGCCAACAACCGGCGGGTGATGAAGCTCTTGAAGCTCTGCGGAGAGCTCAAGCTGCCTTGCCTTTTCCACACCGGGGCCTCCGACATCGCTCCCAAGTTCCAGCAGGACCTGCCCGCGATCAAGCACTTCTGGGAGCCGGTGGAGAGGTTCCCGGAGGTCACGTTCATCTTCGGCCACGCCGGCATCCATTATTATAAGGAGGCCATCGAGCTCACGAAGAAGCATCCTAACGTTTACCTCGAGACCTCGGGCCAGCCTCCGGCGCGGATCCGCGAGATGATTGACGCCGGCATCCCGGACCGGGTGCTCTTCGGCTCGGACTGGCCCTATTACATGGTGGCGCTGCCGCTGGCCAAGGTCCTGCTGGCCACCGAGGGGCTGCCCGACGTCCGCCATAAGATTCTATACGGCAACGCCCGGGGCCTGCTCGACCGTTACGGCATCGCGGCGGGCGGCCCGGGATGAAGGCGGCGCGAGCGTTCCTGGTCCGGCCCACGCCTGGTCCGGACATGCCTCGACAAAACCATGCATTGATGGTATTATTCGAGGCTAATTCGCGGACATCGTTATACGCTTTCCAGCCTTTGCCGGCTGCTTGAATCAAGGAGCGCGACCATGAAAAAATATTCCCTCGGCATCGGTCCCATTCTCCTCGGCCTCGCGGCCCTCTTGAGCTCCGGCTGCGGCGGCACGAGCTCCGACCAGGGCGGCGGCGGGCCGGTGGTGGTCCCGCTGCTCACCGGCGTCCCGATGATTTTCGGGGCCCCGCCCGGCGCGGGACAGGGCGGCCCGGGCATCACCGCCCTGGATTCGGTCCCCGGCCTCGACATCGTGGAGCAGGGCGGCCAATTCACGCTCATCTTCACCTCGGACGTGGCCGGCGGCAATACCATCACCGGTGTCGTCCTGATGATTGACGGCGACAACCAGTATTTCATTCTGGACCCGCTGGTGGTGGGCAACCTGGCCAGCGTGACCTTTACGGTGAACCCCGATTTCCCCGACGGCGATTACCCGTTGCTGCTGGCGCTGCTCGGGCCCGGGGGAGAGGCGGGCAACTACCTGCGCGTCATCCTCCACGTTGCCTTTGTCCCCAGCCTGGAAGTCGTGGAACTCCTTCCGCCGGCGACCATTGCTTCTCCCACGGGCCGCCGGGAGGAGGCGCTGAACGTGATGGGCCGGGTGAGCTTCACCAAGCGGGTGGTCATGAGCGATTTCAGGCTGGCGTTCGAGAACATGCAGGGCGACACCATTCCCGGGGTCGTCACCATCATGCCGGGGGACTTGACCGCATCCTACCGTCCGCTGCGACTGCTGGATCCCGCAACTCAATACGTGGTGACGTCGGTCCTGACGGAAGGCACCTCGTGGAGCAACGCGTTCTGGACGCAAAGCTCCACTCCGCTCGGGCCCGGCGCCGGCCCGGCGGTGGGCCGGACCTATAGCGTCGCCCTGGCGGCGGAGAACATCGTGGAGCCTCCCGCGGCAAAGCTGGTGTTCAGCCTGATCGGCCAGGCCATCCCCCCGTTCCTGGTGATGATCACGGAGCTTGACGCGGGGGCCGGGACTTTCTCCGCGCTCGGCACCGTGGCCGAGTCGGACGTCACTCCCCTGATCCATGACACCGACGTTCCGGTGCCCCACTTCGCCCAGGACTCCGAGTTTTCCGACCCCTATTTCCTGACCGACCCGACCGACATCTCGCTCACGACCTCCGTCTCCGGCTATGACCTGAGCATCACTATCCACGCCTTCTCCTTGAGCGGCATGTTTAATCCGGACCTGACCCGGATCGAAAACGCCAAGGCCACCCTCTTTCTTGAAGGCGAGGAGTTGCGCAAGATCGCCGAAGAGTTCGTCCCTATCCCTCCCGGCGTGAGCTTCTGCGATGCCCTCGCCGATGTGTTGGGTCAGCCGGTCTGCAACGACGATGGCCGCATCGTCATGGAGGCGGAGGAATTGGTGGGCATTTATGAGCCGACGATCACCGTGCTCAACGACCTGGTCCCGCTCTCCCCCGCCACGGGCGACACCGTGAAGGCGGGCGCCGCGGTCTCCCTGGCCGTGACCGGACGGATCGAGCGCAATGGGCAGCCGCTCTTGGGCTCGGGCTGGACCGTCAACGTCTGGGCCACGTTCGGGGGCGCAGGCGTCGGGACCTTTACGCCGCCCGCCCCGATCCTGGTCGCTCTCGACGGCACGTTCGTCACGCATCTTAACATCGGGGCCGGGGTCCTGGACGCGTCAACGCCGCTGCTGATCCATCTCCGTTGTCCCGAGATGCCGGCGGACGACGTCTGGGAACGGACCATCACCATCATCGTGGTTAATTAGTTCTTGCAGCGAAACGCGGCCAATCAGCGCTGAAAGCGCGGCATAAAAAAGCTGTTCTAGGTCGCGCCTTCAGCGCTTAAAAGGATTGAATGATCTCCCTTTCCTGGGGTTCACACCCCAGGCTTGAGAATTCCGCGCCGTTGGCGCTGATAAAGGTTCGAAAAAAATCAAGGAGTGCAACCATGTGGAGACGAAAAGCCGCGATTATCCTGCTGGTCCTGCTCGCCCTGCCCGCCCTGGGCAGCGAATGTTTCAAGGGCGATGACAACGGCAACGACGCCGCGGCCCTGATCCCGCTGCCCGAGCCGAGCGCGGACTCGCAGAAGGTCGCGGGCGAGACCCAGCCCGGCGAGATCATCCTGCCCAACGGCCGGCTGCTCACGCCACAGGGCAACCAACTGGTCCTGACCAACCTGGCGGCCGCCGCCAATACCCTGCCCTATTCCTATTTCCCCGCCAACGTCAAGGCCACGCCCGACGGCCAGTACCTGGTCGTACCCAACAGCGGACGGGGCAGGAGCCAGCACCTCCAGACCATCAAGATCCCGGAGCTCACCGTCGCCGACACCGTGGTTTACGACTGGACGCCGCGCGGCTTTTATTTCGGCCTGCAGGTGATCACGGCCCCCCCCGCCTTCTCCTCCTATTCCTACCTCGTGATGGTGGCGGGCGGGATTCGCCAGGGCCAGGAGGGCGGCCTGCCGGCGCGCGGCCGCATCTACCTCTTCGGCATGGACGCCGCGGGCCAGCTCACCGAGGCCGGAGAGATCGCGCTCGCCCCCGGCGCGTTCGTCAACAACTTCGCGATTGACCAGGACGCCGGTGACTTGAACCAGGCCATGTTTTACGTGTCGTACGCGCTGAACAGCCAGGTGGCGGCGGTCAAGGTGGATTTCAGCAACGTCTCCGGCGCCACGGAATTGCACACCGTGTCGGTGGTGAAATACCCCTATGACCTCAAGCTGTCGCTGGACCGCGAACGGCTCTACGTCACCAACTGGGGAGTGAGGAGCCACAAGGACCTGGCCAAGGTCTCAATGATTGACGTCTCCGACGCCGACTCCGTTTCCGCGTCCCCCGGGATGGCGGTGGTCCGGGAGATCACGGTCGGCAAGAACCCGGAGGGCATGGCCATGAGCAGCGACGGCCAGCGGCTGTTCGTGGCGAGCTCGGAGGAGGACAACGTCGCGGTGATCAATACGGCCACCAATTTCGTGGAGCGGTTCATCTCGCTGCGCGGCTCCGACCAAGACCCGTACGGGATCAAGCCCACATCGCTCGCCTTCAACGCCGATGAGAGCATCCTTTTGGTGGCGTCCTCCGGCCGGAACTCGCTGGACCTGGTGAGCCTTGGCGACTACAGCTACCTGGGCAGCATCCCGGCGGGCTGGAACCCGACGGCCGTGGTCGAGGTCGGCGCCTACTGGTACGTGACCAACGGCAAGGGCCAGGGCGGGTCGTCCAATCCGCAGCCCTACAGCAGCCACGTGGACTGCTGGGAAACCATGCCCGGTTCCATCTCCCAGATCCCCATCAATACCGACGCCGCCTATCTCGCCGCCATGACCATGCAGGCCGAGCGGAACAACGACCGCCAGCTCACTTATTTCGCCAACGCCCACGAGGGCCTCCTCCGCCAGCTACCAATCAAGCACGTCATCTACATCCTCAAGGAGAACAAGACCTACGACCAGTTGATGGGAGATTATCCCGGCGGCGCCATCGGCGGCGACCCCAGCCTGTGCTTCTTCTGCTGCGACCAGGCCTACGGCGACTACTGCTACACCCCCAACCTCCACGCCCTGGCCCAGCGCTTCGTCAACCTCGACAACTTCTATTGCGACTCCGAGGCATCCGTCACCGGCCACGTCTGGAACGCTTCCTCCAACATCACCGACTACGTCGAGAAAACCTACCTCGACATGTACCGCACCGGCGCCTGGCCCGAGATCACCGGGATCGAGCCCACCACCTTCACCAAGGCCGGATTCATCCTCGGCCACCTCCACAAGGCCGGAATCTCCTTCCGCAACTACGGCGAGATCGTCGGAACCATTAACCCGGAAACCAGCCGCCAGTTCGACGGCGTGGTCATTGACTCGCGCTGGCCCCTCACCTTTGACCAGCGCATTCCGGACAAGGAAAAGGTGCAGGTGTTTATTGATCATCTCAACCAGGGAGAGCTGGCCTCGTTCACCTTCATGCTCCTGCCCAACGACCACACCGAAGGCTGCTCCACCGGCGCCTGGCACCCCGACTCCCTGGTCGCCGACAACGACGAGGCCATGGGCCGGGTGGTGGACGCAGTCAGCCACTCGCCCTTCTGGCCGACCACCCTCATCTTCGTCACCGAGGACGACCCGCAGGGAGGCGCCGACCACGTGGATGGACACCGGACCATCGGACTCGTCATCAGCCCCTGGACCAAAAAGGGAACCACCATCTCCACCCATTACTCCTGGCCCAACTTCTACAAGACCTTCGAGGTCTTCCTCAACCTCCCGCCCATGAGCACCTACGACGAGCTGGCGTCGCCCATGTACGACGCGTTCGACACCACGCCGCACCTGGAGCCTTATAAATACATTCGCCAGGAGGTGCCCATGGAAAAGAACGGACAGACCAGTGAGCTCACCGAATGCCCCCACCAGGCCGTGGTCCTCTCCAGCCAGGCCGACTTCACCGCGCCCGACCAGGCCCCGCAGCTCATGGAAATCTTCTGGCTCATGCGCCATCCCGACAAGCCCTTCCCCCGCCAGCGATTCTACGCCGCCGATGACGACGACAATGATGAATGAGACCGAACCAGGAGCTGATCGAGACGAAAAATGAGCAGCGTTTCCGAGCGGGGCCGGAAAATCGAGATCCAGGGCGGACGGCTGGCGGTGCCGGACCGTCCGATCGTTCCCTTCATCCGCGGCGACGGCACCGGGCCTGACATCTGGCGGGCGGCGCGTCCGGTGTTCGACGCGGCGGTGGAGAAGGCCTATCAGGGCGCGCGCCGGGTGGCGTGGAAGGAGATTTTCGCGGGCGAGGCCGCGTTCAACAAGACGGGCGAGTGGCTGCCGGAGGAGACCATCCAGGCCATCGCCGAGTATCACGTGGCGATCAAGGGCCCGCTGACCACGCCGGTGGGCGGCGGTATCCGGAGCCTTAACGTCACGCTGCGCCAGCGCCTCCAGCTCTACGCCTGCGTGCGGCCGGTGCGTTGGATCCGGGGCGTGCCGTCGCCGGTGCGCGCGCCGGGCAAGGTTGACATGATCATCTTCCGCGAGAACATGGAGGACGTGTACGCGGGCATCGAGTGGAAGCGCGGATCAAAAGAGGCCGGCCGCGTGATCGCGTACCTCAACCGGAACCTGCATACGTCCATCCCCTCCGACGCCGGCGTCGGAATCAAGCCCATCAGCGAGCGGAACACCAAGAACCTGGTGCGCCGCGCCGTGCGCTACGCGATCGAGCACCAAAGGCCCAGCGTCACCATCGTGCACAAGGGCAACATCATGAAGTTCACGGAGGGCGCGTTCCGCGACTGGGGCTACGGGCTCTGCCGCGACGAATTCGGCGCCGAGACCATCACTGAAAAAGAACTGGGAGATAAGTACGGCGGCCGGGCGCCCGCGGGCAAGGTGGTGATCAATGACCGGATCGCGGACTCGATGTTCCAGCAGGTTCTGCTGCGGCCGGAGGAATACAGCGTGATCGCGACGCCGAACCTGAACGGCGACTACCTCTCCGACGCGCTGGCGGCCCAGGTCGGCGGCCTGGGCATGGCGCCCGGCGGCAACATCGGCGACAACGCCGCGGTGTTCGAGGCCACCCACGGCACCGCGCCCAAGTACGCGGGCAAGGACGTGATCAACCCGGGCTCGCTCATTCTCTCCGGCGCCATGATGTTCGAGCACCTGGGCTGGGGCGAGGCCGCGGCCCTCATCAGAAAAGGCATTGGAAAAACCATCCGCCAGAAGACCGTCACCTATGACCTGCACCGCCTGCTCAAGGGCGCCAAGAAGCTGAAGTGCTCCGAGTTCGGCCGGGCCATTGTCAAAAACATCCGGGGCTAGATCAGGGAGAAACAGGGATGCCGCCGGGCCGTTTCGCCACCGCCATTAACTGCATGGACGGCAGGGTCCAGCTCCCGGTGATCGCGTACCTTAAAGAGCGGTGCGGGGTTGACTACGTGGACATGATCACGGAGCCGGGACCGATCAAGCTCCTGGCCGAGCGCACCTATCTTACCAGAATTGACTCAGTACGCGGCCTCGTGGACGTCTCCATCAACAAGCACGGCTCACGCCACATCGCCATAGCCGGCCACCATGATTGCGCCGGCAATCCCGTGGACAAGGACACTCAGCTTAAACAGATCGCCGCCTCCATCAAGCTGATCAAGTCATGGGGCCACGCCGCCGAGGTCATCGGCCTGTGGGTTGACGAGAACGGGATGGTGGAGGAGTTTGAGTGAACGGGCTTGCGGAATTACACGCTCTCCATTCATCATGCGGCGTCATTCTTAAGCCCGGTTCACCGGGCTTTCCGCGAAGCGGCTATTAGGCCCGTCCTTCAGGGCGGGTATATCAGCCGCCGGCGTATCCTCCCGAGCCCGGTTCACCGGGCTTCTCGGACAGCCGCATTTCCTTGGTGATCATGGGAAGGCTGTCCTTGGTCCGCCAGACGATGTGGAAAAATATTTCGGAGTAGACGGTTCTCGACATAGCCTGTCTCCGGGTAAACTCTTGATGCGGGAAGCCCGTTGAAACGGGCTCTTGATCGGTTGACGCACGAGGAACCAGCGCTAAAGCACGGGCCTAACAGCCCCTCCGGGCAAGGCCGTTGAAACGGCCTCCTTCAAACGCTGCCTTTCCTTGGAATCCTCCCGGCAACTCCTTATTCCGCTTTTTCGGCACCCTGAAATCATGAAAGTAAGCGGGAATCAAGAAGCGGCGATCGAGCGAATTTTCCCTGGCTACTGGATACTTGCTACTGGCTACTATTTTTCTAAGCAGATCACGGATCCTGGGAAAGAATGATCACTTCCCCTTCATCACCTCTTTCAACTTCTGGGCCGCCTCCTTGAAATCCTTGGCCACCGTGAAATTGAGCCCGCTCTCGGCGAGAATCTGGCGGCCCTGCTCCGCGTTGGTGCCCTCGATGCGGATCACCATGGGGATGTTGAGCTCGAGCTTCTTACCCGCTTCCACGATGCCTTTGGCCAGCACGTCGCAGCGCAGGATGCCGCCGAAGATGTTGATGAGCACGCCCTTGACCGCGGGGTCGGAGAGGATGATGCGGAAGGCGTTCTCGATCATCTCCTGGTCCGCGCCGCCGCCCACGTCAAGGAAATTGGCGGGCGCGAGCCCCACCGTCTGGATCATGTCCATGGTCGCCATGGCCAGGCCCGCGCCGTTCACCATGCACCCGACGTTGCCGTCCAGCTTGATGTAGTTCAGCTTGTACTTCTTGGCCTCCACCTCCAGCGGCGCCTCCTCGGAAAGGTCGCGCAGCGCGGCCACGTCCGGATGGCGGAACAGAGCCGAGTCGTCGAAGGTAAGCTTCGCGTCCAGCGCGATGAGCTTCCCGTCCTCCGTAACCACCAGCGGGTTGATCTCGAGCAGGCTCAAATCCATCTCCATGAACGCCTGGAACAGGTTGAGAAACAGCTCCTGGCCCTGCTTGGCCAACTCGCCCGAGAGCCCCAGCATGTTGTTGAGCGTCCGCACCTGGAAATCGCGCAGCCCGAGCACCGGATCAACCCGCACCGTCGCGATCTTCTCCGGCGTCTTGGCCGCAACCTCCTCGATGTTCATGCCCCCGGACGCGCTCGCCACGATCGCCGGCATGGCCGCGCTCCGGTCCAGCAACAGCGACACGTAAAGCTCGCGCGCGATCTTCGAGCCCTCCTCGATCAGGAGCTTCCCCACCACCTTGCCGGCGGGACCGGTCTGCGCCGTGACCAGCGTCTTGCCCAGAATCTCAGAGGCCGCTTTCTCCGCTTCCTCCGTGCTCTTCGCCAGCTTCACCCCGCCCGCCTTGCCCCGGCCGCCCGCGTGGATCTGCGCCTTCACCGCCAACACGCCCGCGCCGTCCTCAAACATCTTCTGGGCCAGGATCTTCGCACCCTCAACCGACTCCGTCATCGCGCCCCGCGGAACACTCACCCCGAAATGCGCCAGCACTTGCTTGGCCTGGAACTCATGGATATTCACTTAACTCCTCCTTCGATAAGCTTCTCTTCTGTGCTTGATGGCAATGATCTCAACCTCCTGCTCATCCAGGTGAACATGAAAAATGATTCGATAGGTCCCCACGCGGACTCGATAATTGTTCGAACCCTTAAGTTTTTTCACCCCGACGGGAAAAGGGTTATTTCCAAGACGCATCAACTCCAAATCAACACGACGCAGCATTTCGGAAGGCAGGTCTTCCAACTCTCTCCTTGCCGATTTCCTAAAGGTCAGGGTCCAGATCACTTGAGGCGGCCCTTTCTTTTCAACTCATTTCGAATCTCCGCATAAGGTATGGAAGGTTCTGACTTTCGGGCCTCAATCAACAATTGGTCCTCCTCATCTTCAGTAAGCAAATTACTCTCCACTATCTTATTAACCAGGCGGCGGCGCTGCGCCGGCTTCAAGGAAAGTATCACCTGCGCCAATCCTTCGACCATGCTATCGTTCATGCCTAAACACCTCCGTTCGATCTTTTATTTTATTTTATCTCAAGATTAGCGGCAACCCTAATTCAGATCAAGCGCCTTTTCTTCTCCCATCTTCACCGTAAAAGTCCTGCCTCTTATTACAATTCTAAAACTTTGTTGCTTTATTGCATCGTAGGGATCAGATAATTTAATTCTAATGGAGCCTGAATCGAGCAGCGGCATCCCGTCCGCGCTCGCGAGCTCCACCCGCGGCGCGTCGAGCCCGGCCTCGATCCTGTAGAATGCGTCGCGCGTCTGGAAATCCTCCGCCCGCCGGATGAAGCCGCTGATCCTTGTCGTGTCCGCGAACACGAACCGCTCCTCTTCATAGCGCTCCAGGATTATCTCCATGGTGAACGCCGAGCTCCAGCCGAACTGGGTGCTGGCGTAGCCGCCCGTCGAATACTGGTCCTTGTACTTGCCGGTCTCGGGGTTGTAGGTCTCATAAATGCCCTTCATGCCGTCCTGGTCCGCCATCATCGCCAGCAGCCGCGCGCGCAGCTCGTCCGCCTCCTCTTCGTACCCGAAGCGCCACAGGGCCTCCAGCGCGCTGTACGCGGTCACCAGCCAGATGCTCGCGGTCCAGCCCTGCTTGGTGATGTCGTACTTCGGGTCGTTGTACGCCACGATGGGGATCGGGTACTTGCCGAAAAATTCTTCCGGGTTCAACAGGTGCTTCTCGATGACCTCGCGCGCCTTCTGCTCGTCCATGGTGGCGCCGGTAAAGGCCGGGAACCAGATGTGCGGCGTGAGCACGCGGAAATGCCGGTAGTTCTTAGAGCCGATCCATTTATAAGTGTCAAGCCAGCAACCCACCTCCGGGTCCCACATGATTTCGTCCACCTTATGCGCGAGCGCGATGGCCCTCTGCTTCCACTGTCCGGCCTCCTCCGGCCGGCCCAGGTCCTCGGCCCACTGCTCCATGGCGCGGTAATAGCTGTACATCCACGCGTTCGCATCAGTGTTGTCGAGCGGCTTGAACCGTGCGCCCAGCACCTCGCCCAGCGAGCCCACGTAGCTGATCCACATGATCCCGGGCACGTAGTCCATGCGCGGCGAGTTGTCCCACCCGCCCTCGTCCTGGCTCAGGTACTCGTACAGCCCGTTGTGGTTGCGGTCGCGCGTCCGGTCCCACCATTTGAGGAACGGCCCGCTCTGCTCATACATCACCTTCTCGAAGTCCTTGAATGCCGGGTCAGCGGCGTAGCGCGGGATGAACTTGCCCGCGGAGTAACCGAACACCGGCGGCTGCGAGTGCGGTGTGAGCGGCTTCTCGCGCTCGTCGGCCATGTGCGAAATGAACCCGTCGCGGCGCTGCGCCTGGAACTGGGTCAGGATAACGTCGCGCGCGGCCTCCGCATTGAACTCGCTGTAACCCAGCGCCTGGAACCCCGAGTCCCACAGCCAGAACCAGTTGTAATGCACCTTGGTCGGAACGCACGCCCAATGCTCCATGTTCACCCGCGGCGCGTAAAGCTGGTTCGCGAGCGCCGTCGCCGCCATCCGGTACAGGTCCAGGTAATCGCCCTGGCCCGCCGCGAGATGCGGCGCGGGAAGCGACGAGAAAAATCTATCGCGCGTCTCCAGCATCTTTTGCCACGCGTCATCCGGCCCTGAGAACTTTTCCTGAGCTTCCCGCGCCGACTGTAAGGCTTTGTCCGCGCTGTCCAGTGAATAGCCGAAGATGAACCACGACCACTGTTCCGCGCCAGGCGCCAGGTAAATAGTGTTCGGATGACCTTCCTCCCATCTGACGGGGTTTATCCGTATCTTGAAGCCCTTCCTTCTACTTATCGAACCATAGTCGGCTTCGGAGATGACGGCCATGTAACTTTCACCGGGAGTGATTGTAGGCTGTACCGCGAACTTGAACACCATCGAAGATGACCTGCTTGACCATAGAATCTTCATCTTCTTCCCAGACTTTTTGAAATTGAGCTCGGGCCCGATTTCGAGCGGTGCCGCGCCCATGTTCTTCACCTTCACGCTAATCAGGTATTGATCAAGGCCCAGGAACTGCACCCGCAAGATCGCCGTAAAGCCCTCGAACTTCGCCTCCTCCTCCCAGCCGAAGTACTCAAAATGGACCTTGCGCTCCGCGGCCTCCCCGATCTCGCGGCCGCCCACGTCAAAGCTCACCCAGCTCCGCCCCGCCAGCCCCGTGCGCGAGTAGTCCAGGATGTTCTTGCCGGTAGCGCACGCGTAATGCTCGACCCCCGCGAACCGCTTCTCCCTGACCTCCGCCTTCAGCCCGAAATGGCTCCCATAAGGCGACAGCGGCCCGCCGTTGTCCCGAAACTGCGTCGCGAACTCGGACACGTACGAGGGCGAGCCCTCAAAGCTCACCCCCGGCGCGAACGACACCTCCCGCGCCCCCGCGCCAAACGCCAGAAACACAACCGCCAAAACCACGCCGATCTTTCTCATCGCCGACCTCCAAAAATTCGGCCCGCCTGCGGGGCCAGGAAAACTTGGCTCCAACTTATCATAAAAAAGCGTTGGGACGGAAACATATTTTCTTTAGTTCGGGCTTGATGTTATTTTGGTATGCCATTCCTTTATTCTTTTGGCGAGGGACGCTCATGGACTCGGAAGCATCGGAAAAAGCAAGGCGTTATCGCTGGCTGATCTTCTGGACGTTGGCGGTGGGTTATTTCCTGGTGTATTTCCATCGGCTCTGCCCTTCGGTGGTGGCGGTGGACATGATGAAGGACCTGCACGCCAGCGGCGGCCTGCTGGGGCTGCTGGGCTCGGCGTATTTTTATCCTTACGCTCTGATGCAGCTCCCGGCGGGGCTGCTGTCTGACTCGTGGGGCCCGCGCCGGACGATCACGGTGTTTTTCGTCGTGGCGTGTATCGGCTCCATCATCCTGGGCCTGGCGCCGTCGCTGTGGTGGGCGGTGTTCGGGCGGGCGCTGGCGGGCCTCGGGGTTTCGATGCTGTTCGTGCCCGCCATGAAGGTGCTGGCCGAGTGGTTCGAGGCGCGCGAGTTCGCTTCGATGACCGGCATCCTGATCGCGATGGGCGGGGTGGGCTCGATCAGCGCCTTCCGGCCGCTGGCGTGGCTCAGCGCGGCGGTAAATTGGCGCGGCGCCTTCATCATCGTGGGCATCGTCACTCTTGTGCTCGCGCTCCTGGTCTGGCTGATCGTTCGCGACCGGCCTTCCGACATGGGCTGGCCCGGACCGGCCGACCGCGCTCCCGGCGCTCCGGCCATCGGGCTCCAGGAAGGCGTGAGGACAGTGCTGTCCACTCCCGCTTTCTGGCCGCTCGCGCTGTGGTTCTTTTTCGGGTGCGCGGTGTTCTTCGCGTTCATCGGGTTGTGGGGCGGTCCGTACCTGATGCAGGTTTACGGGATGAGCAAGGGAGATGCCGGGAACGTGCTGACCATGGGCGCGGTGGGCATGATCTTCGGGAGCCCGCTGTTGAGCCTATTATCCAACCGCGTGTTCAAGGGCAGAAAGGCCCTGCTCGTCATCGCCAGCGCCGCCACCCTGGCCCTCACTACCATACTCGTCCTATACACCGGACGGCTTTCCCTGACTTCTCTCTACCTCGTCTGCCTCGGCTTCGGCGTGTTCACCAACGCCATCGTGGTCATCGGCTTCACCGCGGCCAAGGAGTTGTTCCCGGTCTCGATCGCGGGCACGTCCACCGGTCTGGTCAACCTCTTCCCCTTCCTGGGCGGCGCCGTGTTCCAGCCGCTGCTCGGCCACCTCCTGGAGCTGTCGGGCAAGCTCGAATCCGGCGCCTTCACCGTCACCGGTTACCGCAATGCCTTCATCGCGCTCATGCTAAGCGCCGCCGTCGCCCTGGCCGCCAGCATCTTCATCAAGGAAACCATGTGCATGGCCGCGGCGCCCGGGCAGGATCGGTAACCAACTCATCCCCGGCCCTCTGGTCGGGAACTGCCCGGCTGATGGAAAGCTCAGCTTATGCGCCGCTCGATGGCCTCGGTCAGCACGCGGAGGGTCCTGATGCGCGCCCAGTACTTGTCCTCGCCCTCGACGATGGTCCAGGGGGCATAGGTGGTGGAGGTGTTTTCGAGCGTATCGAGGACGGCCTCCTCGTAGCGGTCCCACCTGTCGCGGTTGCGCCAGTCCTCGTCCGTGATCTTCCAGCTCTTGTACTCCGAGGTCTTGCGCTCCTCGAACCTTCTTAGCTGCTCCTCCTTGGAGATGTGGATCCAGAACTTGGCGATGACGGCGCCGAACTCGGCCAGGTTGCCCTCGAATTCCTTGATCTCCTGAAAGGCGCGGCGCCACTCGTCCTCGTGGCAGAACCCCTCGACCCGCTCGACCAGCACGCGGCCGT